>JBMZDY010000010.1:0-21748 GCA_049614585.1 Oceanihabitans sp. | reverse complement strand
CCAATTTTATCTATAAATGTAAATTTATTGATTTTTTTAATATTGTTGCTCTTATAATCGGGAAATCAATTTGTACATGTTTTGAAATCAATTTGTACAATTAATTTTAACCAAAGATAGTAATTAACCTCTATTTAAAGCTATTTAAAACAGTGTTAAATCCTCGCGTGGATTATTCAGGTCGTAATTAGCTGTTAACACTTCTATCTTCTTCTTTTGTGGCTTCCCAGTGTTATTAGCTACACTAACAGACTGTTCTAATTGAGTATTACACCAACCATTAGATTGAGTGTATTGCTTTAATATATCACTTGGGTAACTACTCATTAAAAACTTTCCTTTAATATTTGAAAGCGCTTTTAACAGCATTTCAAAGTCTTCCCTGGTGTAACCATCATAATGCCCACAATCGCTATTAAAATACGGCGGATCACAATAAAAGAAAGAGTGTTCGGTGTCTCTGGAGTTAATTATTCGAAGTGCATCTGTACATTCAATTTGAACATTTTGAAGACGTACTGAATAATCTAAAGTAAAACCATCTCTCTTATTAGTTATTTTTTGACTCGTAGTGCCTTTAGCTTTGTCATATCCCCAAGTACCATCCAACATAGAGCTAAAACTTTGCGCTGCCTGTGCCCAAACCGCCCATGCTCTTTTTATACGACTAAACATGTGTGGGTTTTGGTAGACAACAATAGCATCGTTAAAAAGCGATCTGGAATGTAAACTTATCCTTATAATTTTCTCAAGATCAACAAATTCATTTTGCACGACTTCATAGAAGTTTATAAGTTCTCTATTGGTGTCGTTTATAATTTCGACTTCGCTTTTTTCTTTTGCCCAAAAAATAGCACCACCACCAACAAAAACTTCAGCATAAAGCTTATGGTTTGGTATCAAAGGTAAAATGGTAGATACTAGATTTTGTTTTCCGCCG
Source organism: Oceanihabitans sp. (assembly GCA_049614585.1). Lineage (GTDB taxonomy): Bacteria > Bacteroidota > Bacteroidia > Flavobacteriales > Flavobacteriaceae > Oceanihabitans. Next base: position 20,808 of record JBMZDY010000010.1, on the reverse strand, counting down.
TAATAACTAGTAGGTGTTTTTAAATTCATTTGTATTTATTATTATATTTGCAATTCCTCTCACAGTAAAACATAAAAAAGCCAGAAAGCAACTGGAAAAGACAATAATGTCCTCCAGCAGCCTTCTGGCTCCTGTTTAAAATACTGTGAGAGGTTTTTTTAAAGCTGGAGGATTTTTATCCTCTTATTTTCTTAGGTAGCTTCATATTCTAATTTTTTAGCATCAAATGCTGCTTGTGTAGAAGTACTATCTTCGCCTAATCGCTGTTCTAACTCTAAGCTATTACTAAGCTTTAAAAGCTCGTCGCGTAACAACTCTTTTGTTATTAAAGCTGTAACAGATGCAAGTTCTTGTGCATCGCTTGCTAATTCATTTTTTGTATCGTCATACATAAAAAATGGATTAGCTTGAATTTGATTAACAAACAGAATATAATCTGCTTGTGTTATTTCTGTAAATCCCGGAGCTATTATGTTGTTTTTAAAAATAGTTAATGCTTTTACAGCACCTGCAGTATGTTTAATTCCGTACTTAGCCATTTTATTTTTGTATTAAATTAATAGTTATTGATTTTAAATACTCTGCAACAGGAATTGCAGTATCCGTAAAAGACCAGATATATAACCTTAAAGTGGTAGCTGTTTGACTAACAATATATATATTAGTAGTTCCTTGCACAGACACGCCTGCGTAATTCGTTGTAAAAACAGGAAAATAATCTAAAGGTATTTCTGGGAAAGTAAGTTCTACCTCTATTTCTCTGTACCAGGTATTATTTCCTATTACAGTTGCAGAAGTAAATTCCCCAGTAGGCAACAAAGATACTGTTTGCAAATTCCAAATAATATTTAACTGTCCTTCTAAAAGGCTTTCAAGCTTCGTATCTCTAAGCTGCTGCATAGTAGTAAGCCTAGTTAAATTAGTAAAAGAAAAAGAGGCAACCACATTTGGATCTCCTGGACTACCAAACTTTGCTTTACGGGTTTTCCAAACTGGTAAAATAGTCGAAAAATTTCCGGTGTTAGCTATATCATATCCAGCCTCGGTTATTATTTCTTCAATTACAATTGTAGCCCCTATAGCACTAGCTTCAAAAGGCAAGAGCTCGTTATTGTATATTAAAAAACCAGACGTTAAACTACCATTGTCTGGCACCATACCTGTAACAATAACATTATTTCCTAATGCGGCTACAAGGCCAGTTATTTGCTCGGCAGATAGGTTTTCTAAAAATGTTAAAAACTCATTAGTTCCCCCAAAACCATTTCCTGATATTATTAGTTTATCCATTGTATTTCGTATTTTTTGGCGTACATTTTATAATAATCTATTTGCGCACCTATTTGTATTAAAAAATTTGCTAGTTCGCTTGCATTGTTACTTTGATATTCTATCGGCACATGCACTGTAAAGTCTACTTGCTCTGCATTAAACGAAACGGTGTCTTTAAAACCGGAAACTGCAGGAGTAGAAAATCTAACTTCTTTTTGAGCTGCCTGATAATAAAACCTTAACGCATCGTGCAGTTGCACGTTTTTTATATAAATTCGGCGCTCCGTAAAATCAAACTTATCGTTTAGTACTTTTTGTAATAAGGTAATCGATCCGTTATGAGACACCCTGTATATAGCATCGTCTTTATGATTAATAAATCGTTCGTACTGTGCTATTAATGGTGCAAACAAACTAAAAACAAAAGCTACGGTTCTTGTTTCTCGAAAAAAGGTTGGTAAACTTAATTTTACCAGTTTTAAATGGTCTAGTATGTATACTCTGTCTATCATTAGCTTGCTATAAATGTAAAGTAACTTTCTGCCTCGTCTAATTTAAAATAACCACTATCTGGTTGTCTAAATTTTGTAATTTCTCCTGCAGTATCTATACCTGTCGTGGTATATTCAAAATTGGCATATTTTGATGCGGCTTCTTGTATAAACACATCGGTAACACCTTCTACTTTTTGCAACACCTGGTCTAGTCTGTCTAGACTTAAAATTCCATTAAAGTCTACAGATTTTAAATAACTTTTTAAAGCGTCTTGAACAGGGGTATCGTTAGTTCCATCTAATCGTTTGCCTTCGTTGTCTAATATTAATGCGTTAAAATGTATGTCGTAAGCAATCTTAAGTTTGTCTGCTTCGCTAGTAGTTGTAATTACGTACACACCTGCAGCTCCTTTTAACTCTATATATTCCTGAAACCCTTGCAAAACAGCATCAGGCACTGCGACTAGTTCGTTATTATTTAGAGTTGCTACTTTCACTCTCAATGCACCAACTCCCGAAAATACCGTTTGTACAACAGCGGCTTTTTTTATTAACTTACTTGCAGCAATTGTTTGTGCTTCTGTGGTATTATTAGGCAAGGCATAGCTACCCGTTTCTGGAAGCGAATAACCGTGTTGATAATCTAGGCTAGTTGCTTCGTACCAATGCTTTGTAAAAGGTCTTGTTTGGGTAATTCTTGCTTCAATATCTTGTTTTAAAACATCCATAAGTTGTTCGTGAATCCAAATACCAAAGCTAACTACCCATATGTATAAACGCCATACAGATACTTTACTTGTGCTACTTAAAGCGGTTAAGGTAGATTGCTCATTTTCAGTTAATACTTCTAATGCATTTAAATTTCCTGAAGCTTCTACTGCTTCTATTATTTCGTCTTGTATCGTATTAATTGTTCTTTCCATAAGTCTTGTTTTAGTTATTAAATACCAATACTTCTACACCAATAAAACTACTAAGACGCCATGGGGTATAGTCATATAGCCAACCCAACTCCTTTCTTTCAGTTAACTGGCTTAATAAAACTACCTTAATGTCTTCGGTTATTTTATATTTTATTGCGCCTGTAAACGTCCAGCTAAAAAATGCTTTACTATAGCGGTCTATCCAGCCATAACCTGCTGTTGCTTGCACTTCTACGCCTTGCGTTACAAATTGGTTAAAAGTGTAACCAACGTTTGCTGTATAGCGTTTATAGTCGCCTTTTATTTTTGCATATTCGAACTCTGGAAATATTACCAAGTACCCGCTTTTTGTTTGCTTGCCTTGCATATTTACACGCACAAGTATATCTAGCGTTCCTGCTTTGTAACCATGCTCTTTGTCGCCTATTATACCTAGTTTAGCATCTTGAAATATAGATGCTGTAATATTGTTTTGCGCTTGTAAAAAGCAAGTAAAAAATAGTAGTATGTATATTAGATTTTTCATAATTCTGTTAAGTCGCTATATCTATTCCATATTTGTAAATCTTCTGCATCGGTAGTAATTTTGTTATAAACAAACATTTCGCCAAAATCACTCCATTGTTTATTTGCTAAACCCCACCATCTACCAAATCGTGTTGTGCCTCCTGCATTAGTAATTCCCGTTGCAGAGCCACTTGTGCTTACAAGAACACCAACCTCGTTATTTACTTTGTAAGTAATATCTACATTAGCATAACTATCTATTTTTAGTATAAATAGTTTTCTTGTGCTTGTAATATCCCCTAAAACTACTGGCTTGCTGATTGTAAGTTCTTTTTTACTACTTGAACCAGTACCTACACCATCTCCTAAACGAATGTAAGCACCACCACCTCCGTAAAATGCTATTTTATTAAAAATGTAATAAGGAGTTGCAGGATTTTGCGTACCGTAAACACCACGCCCAAAAACACCAATAGTAATTGGTAATGATGGTACACCTAATTGTACATCCATATATGCATCTGCATCTAAGGCTAATGCTTTTTCGTCGCCTGCTATTGTTTCATAAGCACCACCTACTACGGTTGCATGATTTGTGCCTATTTCATCGTCGGCATCGCCATTAAACCTCCAATAATGTATAAGTCCTGTTGTTGGTATTTCTCCGCCAATACTACCTCCTGCTATTTTTCTATTTCCAAATCTTCTTCTCATACATTCATAATTTGTTGAAAAATAGCTGGTAAGCTTTCTTTTGGTGTGGTTTCGTTTAGGTTTTCTAATATGCTTTCTATGGCTAGAAATTTTGTGGTATCTAGTACGCAGGTTTTCCATTTTTTTCGCACTACTTCTATCATTAATTTAAAGTTGTCGTACTCGGCTATAAATGTTTCTTGTTTAGTAATCACTAAATCTTTGTACTCTTGGAGGGTTTTAGTTTCTTGATTTTCTGCATTATAAATTTGTCGATTATAGTCTACAAGCGGATTCGTGTCTGTTACTAAACAAGCATCGGTAAGCACTCGGTACAACTCTATTTGGTTTTCCATTTGCTCGTTTGTTAAGCCTTGTACACCTAATAATATTGCTATTGCGCCTTTGGTTAAACTTGTAGCTTTTGCGTCTATTTGGTTAAGCCTCGCTTGTGTTAATGCTTTTTGTTCGGCTTCTATTTGCGCTTGTGACTTGTCTATTAAGCGGTACGTAGCATAACTTGTAGTTGCTTCTTTGCTGTCTAGTTTCTTGGCTAGTGTTTTTCGGCTAGTACGTTTTGTTTTTTCGCTTGCTTGCACCTCGTATAACTCGCCTAGTTCGTGCAATAGTGGGTTGTAGTTTTCGGGTACTACTATTTCTAAGAAACCATCTAAAGCGTGTAATTCTGTATGTTTCTGGTAGTCTGCACTAAAAGGAGTAGTAACAAAAAACTTGCTTGGTAATTGTGTTTTTACTAGTGTACCAACTGCATTATTTGTAACAAAAGGCAAGGCATACTTTTTGTTTTTATCTTTTATTTCTTGCGTAATTACTATTGCTTTCATTTTATATTGGCTCGTTAAATGTTACGTGTAAATCTAATCCTTCGGTTGCGGTATTACTCGCTAGCACGTTTACTAATATTTCTGTGCCATCGGTTACATACTCGCCATACTCATGCGTGCTATTAACAATGCCTAATGTTTCGCCATCGTCGCTATATATTTTAAAACTACGAGCAAGCGTTTCGCCTACTGCTGGTGTATCGGTAAATGTAATTGCGGCGTTTCCTATTAACTTAAGATTACTATGTGCCTGCGGTAATAAGCTAATATTTGTCGCTCCAGAAACGGTTAAATTTTCGGTTGCTGTACCAATTATTTGTTCTTCTTTGGGTATAATTGGCGAGGTGTCTCCTATTAATATAAAATCGGTGGCAGTTGCGGTTAAATCGCCACCAACGCCATAATCGCCTCCTGCACCTATAAAGAAATATTGTAAATCTTCGCTGTCTAGGTTAATATTTACTAAGCGTAATCCATCGGCTTGATCTTGTACAGTAAACCCGATAAGCGAGTTAAACACCGCTTGCACTGTTGTAGATGTGCTGGCTGGTAAACCTATTATTTGTGTGCTGTCTAACTCTTCGCCATTCGAGGCGCTTCGTATGCTTGCTATATATAAATCGTAACGGGTTAAGAGTGTGCCTCCTGCACCATAGGTTCCTGCACCTATTTCTCTAGTGTTAATCGTGTATATTAAAGATTTTGATGCGTCGGTTTCGTTTATAATAGTAGTTTGGTAAACAGCAAGCTCTCCGTTAGCAATTTCATGTGTATCGGTAGCATTTATTCCTGTTACCATTGCAGAAAAATAAGCTCCCGTTGTTGTAAATGGTATTAGTTTGCGTTTGGTGTTTTGGTTGTTGTTTTGTAATAATAATTTTACTTTTTGTGCTAGTTCTTCAATACTATTAAACCCATCCTCGCTGTGCGCTGTACGCGCATTTAACTCTTCCCAGTTCGCATCTACTTCTGGTATTGTGAATGGAGCAGTTTGCTCTACTCTTAGTTTTATATCGTTTTGTTGCATTATATCCAGTAATTTGCTTCTACGTATGTTGCAACTGCATATTGTTCGCTATAAAGCAGCTTAATATTGGTTGCTGGACGTAAATTGTTGTTTTTGTAATAGCTTAAAATTTCGGCATCTATAATTGTGTTACGTGTGTTTATTTCTGTACCGACTGTTAATGCTTCGGTAACACTTATATTGTTGGTTGTACATATTTGCATTATAGCTTCTAAATTACCCGTCTCTTGCAAAGCAATATCTAAAAGCGATTGGTTAGCAATAATGCGTATATGTTTTAATAATGCAGAAGGCTTATTTATAAAAACTCCGGCAGGCAAAACAGCTTCTAACCTATCTTTATAGCTTGCAACTATTTGTTTACTAGAAGCAAAGTGGTTTTTAACTTCCTTATTAGTAATAGCAACACTTGGTAGTTCTAAAATAGTAGCCGGTTGCAAAAAACTAGTAATACTTATATTATTTGCTAAGGCTAACGGTATTATTGCGTTAATACTTCCGTATTCTTGTACAGAAATATCAAAAGCACTTTGGTTGTATTTTGTTGTTATATTAATCATTAAATACCTCGTATTCCATCCCGCCAATTGCATAAACATAATTACCTACTTTAACCGGAAATTTTGTTGTAGGTATTAATTCTTTAAAAGTGATTGGTTTGTTTTTAAACAATACTAAACGATTATTTTCGTTAAATTTCTCAATAACTTCTTTTGTAAAAATGTGTTGACCATCTGTGCCTATTAAGTCTATTGCGGTGTAACCTAATCTTAATAGATATTTCGTCTCATAAGCTTTGTTTATCCATAAAATAATACCTTTCCTATCGGTTAACCACATAGCATTTGGGTTGTAATCGCTGCTTGATTTTACTAGCAACAATTGTGCTTCATATTTTATAACTCGCTCTTTTAATGCTGTTAATTCTGTTTTTAATATCTCACAGGTTTCTAATTTTTTAAAGGTTTCTTGGTGGGTTTGGAAATAATTATAACCTAGAAAAAAAATAATTGCAAAAAGCAAAATATTTACCTTAGAACTGGAAGGGTTTTTATTCCACCAATCCATTACGTTTATAAACCAATTTGTTTTTTTGTCTGGAGCCATTTAATATGCTATTGTGGTTTGGTTTGTAGGTTTATATATTTTTTTATTTCTTCGTAATCTTTACCATCTCGTTGCAAATGAAGCTTTACCACGGTTTGCAAATCTACTTCGTCTATATTGCTATTAATGTGTCTTATTAAATTTGGACCTAACAATGGATCGCTTTTTAATTCGCCCTGGTTAAGCCTTAAAATAATCCCTACATCTTGTGTTAGGCTGTCTCCTAATACAAAATCGCCATTAGCAATTAATATATCGTCGTTGGCGTCTAATAAAAAATCTACTCCCATAATTATTGTATAATTCCTGTTCCGGTTACAGGGCCACCTGTTGCAGATGTTCCAGTAACCACTGTTGCTCTTCCTTGTACAAATTGTGCAATTGCAGCTGCTTGTTTTATAGCAATTCGCTGGCGAGCTTCTGCAGGAGTTATTTCTGTATCTGCCTCTTCATTGTAGGCATCTAGTAATAAGTTTGCTAATTGCGCTTCTGTTATCATTTTTTAAGCTATTAAAACAGTGTTTAAACGGTTGTTAATTTCAATATTCGATTGTTTAATTTGTACCAATTCCGAAACTAGTGTTGTTAAAGCTGGTATATTTGGGCTGGTTCCTTGCACTACAATTACTTTTTGTAACTCGACGTTTAAATCTTGTATTTTCTCGTTCTGGCCATTTATATTAGAAACTAAATCGTTTAAAATATCTTTTAAACTTTCGTCGCGCTGCTTAACAATAAAACCATCTTGTTTAATTGTGAAACTAGAATCCTCCGATACCCAAACCGCTTCTTCTATTTCGTTGCAGTCTATTAAAAAAGAGGCAGCAGACTTATTTAAAATAGATCCAATTAAACATGTAGCTCCAAGTTTTGGTTTTCGTGTCCAGGAACCTAATCCTAACAACACATCGTAAAACTCTAGTCCATCTAGCGTACCTTTTACAGTCATGGTTTTGGCTTCCCAATCTACTTCGGTAACTTCCGCCCAATGGGTTTGCACCTGTATTTGCCTTCCAATGGTTTTAGATAATAATTCTCCAAATGTGGTTATTTCGTTGCCTTGTTTTTTCATAATGCATTTCCACCTAACGTAATAACTTGTCTTATTTTCGATTTGTCGAAGGTTTTTTTAACCGATTCGATATAATAAACACCTTCGCGATCTGGGTAAAGCTGACTTGCAAGCTTCACTTTCATGCCATGCGATACAGAGGGGGTTCCAAAGGCAGTAAAACTGCCATCGAAACCACCTCGTTTTTTGGTTTCATAATCTTTTTCAAGCAGTTTTTTTACTTCTGCTTTGGCTTCTATATTATAGTAGGTTAGCGTGTACACATCGCCACCATCGTCGCCAATATCAACTTCTATTTTTTTTCCATCTTTTAAAACTGAGACACCTTTTACTTTTAAAATAATATCTACAGCACTACGGTAGTTTAAATCGTTACTTACCGCATTGCGCTCTAAATGAAAATTAACAGTTTCCTGATCAGAATCGTCGCTATAATATTTACCACAAACCAACTGTTTGCCTTTCATGTAGCTAAACAAATTATAAGGCGCCTTTTGTAATTCGGCTAAAACAGCCGCCACATTTGTTTGCGCAAACCTAACACCACCTAAAGCAACACCTTCTAAAGCATCTACGCTGTAATTTGGTGCCACGCTTTGTAATAAATCTTGCAGACTTACAGATTTAAAACTAGCGTTTACAGGCAGTTGTTTAAGCTTCCACATTTCGTCCTCGCAGCTAATTTCTATAGGTATACTTGCCGATGTTTGGGTAACGTAACCTTCAAACTCCTTTACATATTCGCCATTGTAACCAAAGGCAATAATAACTGGTGCACCACGGCGAAACACTTCGCGAACTTTATTTTTATCAAAGAACTTTACATTGCGCGGCAATTTAATAACCGCCTTATCGGTTAGCAGTTTTAAACTACTCTCAATCTCTACCGAAGAGACTTTATTTATAACCAGTTCTCGTCTACCTTCATGCGCTGGAAAAGTAACACGTATGTTCATAGCTAAAGTCATAACACTAATTCTAAAGGTTCGTCACTACTAGCTGTTATTTCAAAAGGAATCACGTTGTGTTTTCCTTGAGGCTGCTTAAAATCAACATCCTCTATGGTAATTCTAAAAATGGATTTATCTTTAAACAAATCGCCAACCACTTCAACGCTATCTGCAATGGCTTCCCATTTTAGCAGTTCCTGGTGTTGCTCGTAGGCTTTTATTTTTGGCGTATCTAAACACAGGCCACGAATACGTATATGCCAATCGTGAAACCCATAAATCTCTTTTACGGTACCATTGCTACCAAGCACATTGGTTTTTGTAATGTTTTTGGCACGCCTAAAATCGACAATAGTGGTAGGTGGTAATTCAAAATCGTTTATTGCTTTTTTAGCTAAAATGCCAGTTTGTTTATAATACTGGTAACTACCTCCTTTAAATTTTACAGGAAACATAATTGGTGTTCCCATCCAGCTCATTTTTTTCGCTTCTACTGGTGATTTTGTAGGAATAGACGAATAGCCTGTTGCAGCATTTGCTGCTGGGTTGTTTTCTGCTTTATAACTAATTGGTATAAACCCAAAAGCAGCATTAAATAATTGCGATATATCTGGCTTATAAATATTACTCATTATAGACTTATTAATCCGTCTCGTAAGCGATCGTTAATTTTTCCTGTTACCATGTCGGCGATTTTATCTATTTCGCTTCGCAATCCTTTATCTACTGTAAAGTAATTATTAACTGTTAAATTTTGATTTACCGTTTTAGCTGCGTTTTTCGCAACACTTGTTAAGGTTTTTTCGGCTTTTTTATCGTTCTTTTTTTCAGATTCGCCATCTAATGTTGTAGTATAATTTCCTAAAACAGATGTGCCATTTAAAGCTGGTAAGACACTTGCTTTTTGAGTTGCTAAATCTGCTTTAAACGATGCACTTCCTTTTTCCATGCCTGTTTTAACAGCGCTACCAAACCCATCACGCACATTTTTAAATGCGGTTTTACCAGCTTCTACTCCAGACAAATCAATAACTGCTTGCTTACCTGTCTCCCAAGCTTGTTTCCAGTCGCCTTTAAAAAAAGCCATTAACGTTTTACCAATACCGGTAATGCCAGCAATCATAGATTTTATCCGATCTACTATAAAGGTTTTTATTGTGTTCCCAAATAACTTTGTGGTTTCAACCATCGTGAAAACTAGTTGTCTAAATCCTTCTAACTTATTCCAGGCCAACATTACAACACCAACTACTGCAGCAATTCCTGCCAGTATCCAACCTATTGGTGTGCCTAAAATAGTTGCCCCTAGTATTTTGGTTGACAAGGCCATTGCTTTTGTAGCTGTGGTTTGTAACCAAGTAACCTTGGTTAAACTAGAAAAAATAGGTATGGCAGACGCAACTCCTGTAACAACTGGAGCTAATTCTACAACCGATGCGCCAATACTTCCAAAGGTTTCAGAAAAGGATGTTTTTACATCTGCTAGCCAACCACGAATACCAGCGCCAGCTTGTTTTACTGAAGCGATATTATTTATATCTAAATCAATACTACCTAATCCTTCAATCCATCCAAGCCCAGCGTCTTCGCCTGCCCCTTTAAAAATATCGGCTAAAATCAGTTGTTTTGCTTGTGTTGTTGCTCCTTCCATAGACTTGCTAATCATTTGAACGGCCTCAAAGCTTGTTTTTCCTGCTAAATCTTCAGCTGCTAAACCAATACCTTTTAAAGCATCTATTTGGGGTTGCCCCATTTCACGAAGTGACAAATCGGCTTCTTTAATAGAGTCGATGGCTTTATCGTTAAAAATACCATCTTGTCCAGCTTTTGCCATCATGGCAATTGCTTGACTTTGGCTAAGCCCTAGTTGATCTATAAAGGTTGGATACTCTTTTAATTGGTCTATAAAATCGCCATTAATATTGGCACCTTTTTCAAAACCTGCTTCAATTAATGCAAAGTTTTCTTCGTAGCTACCACCAATTTGTTTGGTCATGGCATTGGCAGCTTTAGCAATTTCGTCTGGACTTTCTTTAAAAACAGCTCCTAGTTTATAGGCCTTGGCAGTTAAAGCGTTTAACTGGTCGCCAGAGGCGCCAGAAAAACGCTCTATATTTGTTTTTAAATCTTCAATTTCTGTTGTAAACTGCAAGCCTGAAATAGCTTTGTTTACCAATTCAACAGTTTGGTTAGCAACCACAATAGCAGCGCCCCAGTTGGCTTTCATTTTAGAAGCGTCTGGTGCGGTTTCTATCGCTTGTAACTCATGTTGTACTTCAACCAGCTGTTCCTGGTACCTGCGCACTTTGGTTTCGGCCTGCTTTATGTTAAAATCTATTTTAGATTTCGTTAAAGGATCTACCGCAGCTCCTAAAGATTTAAGATGCTTTTTTAAGCCAGAAATACGCTTTTCTTCTTCTTTAATTTCAGAAGTTAAATCACGAAAACTTTTAATAGCTTGTGTGGCAGATGCTTTTGTAGCATCGTCCATTGTATGTAAAGAAGCGGTTACATTTTTAACGGTTTTTTCAACACCTTTAGTAGCTTTGTCTACGCCACGCATAGGTGCCGAGACTTTATCCATAAGCTCTAATATCCATTGTGTTGTTGTGCTACTTCCTGCCATGGTTATTTTTTAAAAACCTGACTAATAATTTCTGCCAAGGCTTTTTTGGTTGCTAATTCTATTACGTTGCTAAGGTTTTTTAAATCAATAGCTTTTACATAAGCAAATTCCTGGTAGTGTTTTGCCCATTGATCGTCAGATAAGGACTCTGGTTCTATTTGGTAATGACTACGTAAAAGCGCGTTGATTTTTGCAATTTCTTGACTAACGTTTGGTGTATCTTCGACCTCTAATTGGTAGAGGTCTAACGCTTTTTTACAGTGCTTTTTGCTTGGTGCTTTAATAAGTTTAGTTGCTCCAACACTTCTAGATATACCTCACCATCTTTGTTCAGAGCTTCCATATCACCTCCTAAAACACAATTAGAAATTAGCACTTTGTTGGCAGCTGCTACATCTTTGTTTGCAGCATGTTTACCAATAGCTTCTAATACAGGTCTGTCTGGTTTTCGCAATACAAAAGAATAGATCTCTTTTTCTGAAACTTTGACTTCTAAATCAATGATTCTGCTTTTTCCGTATTTAGCTTCCCACTCCTGGTTTAATTCAGCAGTGATGTCGCTATATTTTTTATAATTAGTAGTCATTTATATTATATTACGCCCCACTCTATATGGGATACGATTAATTCTAACTTCACAGAAATGGTTCCATCGTTATTTTTTACATCCACAATGTTGTTTGTAAACTCACAATTCCTAATACGGTCTTTTTGTATGGAGCCATTTTTTCGTTCGTATTCAACATTCACATCAAAGGGTAATATATCCTGAAGGCGTTGCCCTGGTGATAATGCTTTTTGCAAAGCGTCTACTTCTTCTTTGTAAAGGGTGATAGATGCTTTCGCTTCGTAATTTCCTTCGCCACGGCCTACTGGGTACTTTCCAGCGCCATACGCATTTTCCTTTTTAGTGGTGTCGTCATAAGCTAACTCGGTAATGCCTTCAACATCTCTGGACAATAGGTTTACCACCACATTGTTCCAGCCTGTCATATTACCAAACTTATTAATAATTGTTGTTGTATCTGTTGCCATATTTATAGTTTATCAGTTAATCCTAAGTCTACATCAAATTCAAATACAATACCGTCAATTACTATATTTCCTTTCACATTTAATGGCGAATCTTCGCTTAATATCTGCTTTGGGTTAATATGAAAATCGAAGCCTGAAATTTCGTTTGCAGTTATCATTGCTTCCATCGCTTTGTTTAAGCGAGAATTCCAATCTGAAATAGTTGTCGATTTAATAAAACCCGATGTCGGATCTATTTTTACAACACCTCTAATTTTAGGAATTAACGTTTGTCTTATAATTCTTGCAGCTTTATTCCATACACGGTTATTTTCTATGTATGCATAATCGCTTGCTTTCTCCACACTGGTAGGCGAACTGTTAAAAAATATACCTCCATAACCATTAAAACTTCCAGCATATATATAACCAGAATCGGTTAATGCTTTTTGGTCGTTATAACTTAATGTTTCAAATGGATTGCCATCTGATAAGTTTGCCGACTCCCAATTGTTTGTTCCAACAACTGTTAAAGGATAGTCTTCACGTCCTTTAGCTGCCGATGGTTTGTTTAACACATCTACAGAACCAAGATTCTCGTTTACTTGTCTTACGGCTAACATGCCTAAAACAGAACCTATACTCGCATATTTTGCATACGCTGCATCTAGCGAAGCTATTGCAGGATCTTGCGCAATACTTACCGACACATTTGGCGCTGCTTTCGCGCGTAAATCTGGATAATTTGCTATAGGTGTTATCGCTGCTGCTTCGCCAACACCTTCTAGTACAACAGCATCTATATATCTGTATTCATCCTTAAAAGCAGTAACAAACGCTTGTACTGGTTCCACTTCGTCATCTATAGAAGGTATGGCTACATTGGTATGCATAATACCTATAACTTTTGCCTCTGGCACAGAGCGAACCGCTGTTTTAAAAGTTTCTAATGCTACAATTTCTGAAGGAGATTGATCTACGGCTACAGGTATTAAATGCAGCACTCCATCTGGACAGTACGTAAAGAAATCTTTAATTTCATTGTACACCAGTACATTTTCATTCGCATCAAAAGATGCATTTATACCTAAAGCTACAGCATCGGTTGCTTGTAATAGCTTTTCTGGCTGGTAGGCTACACAGGTAGTTCCTGTTAATGGCATACATGCTGCCAAAATGAAGATGTTATCTTCACTAGGATTTCTACGTCCTAACCCACCATTTAGCTTGTTTATATTTACACCTCTAAAACTCATTATTTATCTGTTTTTTTGGTTGTTGGTGATGTTGCATCTCTATTTTCTGGAGACGCTACACTTTTTGATTTGCTAGACTTTGCTGGAGCTTTTGCCTTTGCTGGAGCTTTTGCCTTTGCCTGGGTTTCAAATGAATTGCTAATAGCAATAACATTCCCTTTAGCTTTAACATGTAAATTAGCCCGGTTTTTATCTAAAAAGAATTGGCCATCTGTGGTTGCAAATAATACTTTTGCGTTTGGATAATCTTTAAACACAGATTTTGCTTTCTTTTCTAATTCTGATTTACTGTACGTTTTTTTCATTTTTAAATGGGTTTTATAAATTTTATTACAACCATAATAATTAGCATGAGTAGTCCTACACCGCCAATAAGCGCTAAAGCCTTCATGTACCAAGGCGACTTAGTTACCTGTACTGTTTGTTGGGTGGTTTGGCTTTCATTTATTTTTAATAGGGTCTCTATTATTTTGTGTTGGGTTTCAATAAGCGCTTCGTATTTTTCGGTAAAACACGCTACTTCTACTTTGCCATTGTATTTTCTAACCGAACCAGTAGTTCTACCGTTTTTTGAAACCGCATAAACAGGTGTTGCAGTTAGATCTTTTATTGGCACCGAAAGTTTTAAGCTGTCGGCTGGTATTTTTATGGTATCTACTTTTTTTTCTATAGAAACGATGGTAATCGAATCTTTTTCTATTGCGTTTGTAGTATGCGAGGCTATAAGTTTAGGCGTGTTACAAGAAAGAACACAAGCTATAATGCTTAAGCAAATTATTATTTTATATACTACTTGCATAAATTTTCATACTCTTTTGTCGCGTTAAACGAAGGACAAGCTTTACTAAACTCGAAGGGCTCAATAGTTCCGTTGCCGTTTAAATCTGGCGAAAAATCACGATGCCCTAATATTTTAGCATCTGGATGTTTTCTTTTTAGATCTATTAATAATTGATTTAAGGCTTCTTTTTGCCATAGTGTTCTGGTGTCTTTTGGCGCTAGATTACTATCTAACCCACCTATATAACAAACACCTAAACTATGTTTATTAAATCCTTTCACATGAGCTCCCATAACATGGTCTGGTCTGCCTTTTTCTAGCTTCCCATCTAAGCCCACTACATAATGATAACCAATGCCTTTCCAACCGCGTTTTTTATGCCAGATGTCTATATCTTTAGCACGAAAGCTTTTGCCTTCTACGGTGGCAGAGCAATGAACAACTATGTATTTAATGGTTCTCATAATAGTTCCCTTAGGGAGAGCAGGCTACTTGCAATAAGTGAGCCTGCCTCAGTTGAATTGACTAATTCTAAGCTTTTCCTGATATAATCGCGGCGCTCCCTTCTATGCCGTAAGCCACAATAATGTGCCATACTCTAAAGCCTACCGTGTTTTCTCTCATTTCTGGATCTTGACTCGCATCTCTTGCAAAACGCTTCACAGTTCCTGCTGCTTTTGCAGTAGATCCTTTATGGAATACAACAGAAGATTTACGTCCTACAGTTAAAGAACCATAGGCTAGTTTCTCTAAAGTGGTGTCGTCGTACTCTGGCGTTGTCGAGTCTTCATATATTTTAAAGCCATAATAACGCCCAGAAATAACACCTTCTGTTTGGTTGTGGTATTGTGTGTAGAATTTTCTATCTTCTTCTAACAAATCAGAAACATGATCGTCGCATAAGATTAAGATTCTACCTTTTTTATTAATAACAGCCTTATTCATATCGGCTTGTAATTTTCTTAAATCTTTAGTGGTAAGCTTTAAACGTCCAGTACCATCATTGTCTCCAGTAGTTTCTAACACGAATTGATTTTCGGTGGCATCATGTTCTTGTGGTGCTAATCCCCAAAGACCATACTCCATGGTTTCGTCTTCTAACGTTTCACGGTGTTGCATTTGCACATCACTTGTTTTCTCGTAAGGCAATGCGTATAGCTCGTCTTCAGTAACAATAGTGTTTTCTGTATCAAACTTGTTTAATGAAACCACTACATGGCTATCGTCTCGTTCATTTTTAACAATAGGATAGTTGGTGTTATTAATTAACACGGCAGGTGCTGCACCTCTTTTTGGTATTTTAATGGTATCGTTATTTACCCAAGCTTGTTTCGATCTAATTTCAGATGCCCACGTATGTTCGTGACGTAACTGTTTAATCATTTCACGTTCTGCCAATTGATTTTTAACTGGTAAAGCTACGGTTGTAGCTGCTATGGTTACAGATTCGCCAACCGAACCTGTAAAGGCATGGCTAACTAAAGTAACCAACGTAATAGCTATAAAAGCTAATAAGAATTTTGCTATATTTTTCATGTTTTAAATAGGTTTTAAGAGTGTTTTAATTAATGTTTTCCAAAATAAGGAGCTTCTAATGCAGCCGCTTTTTTAGGCTCGTCTGCCATCATTTTTTCTAAAGCTTCTGGATCTTTGGTTAGGTAATCTTCCAATGTCCAGTTGGCTCTTAACTTTTCGTCAGCGTCTAAGCCATCAGAAGGTGTTAAGTTAGCGCTTAACTTTTCGCGGTTAGGCATAGATTTAAAGGCTTTATCTGCCGCTTCATAATTTGCCGTTGCTAAGTCCATAAAGGTTTCTTTTTGATCGGCTGTAATTTTCTTTGCAGTAATAGCTGCATCTACTAAAGTTTCTGCTTTCGCTTCTGCTTCGGTTTCAGACTTGTTTTTGTCCGCTTCTTCTTGAGAGCGTTGTTTTAAAGCATCGGCTTTCATTTTGCTTTTAGCAGCCGTAATTTGCGCATCGGTTGCGTTGGAATCAAGCCCTAAAAAGGCAATTAATTCTTCTTTGTCCATAATTTTTGTATTAGGTTTCTGTTTCGGTTTTGTTTCACTTGTAACTTCTGGAATAATTGGTGCGCCACAGGCTGCAAGCGATGAGATATCGCTTTCTGAAAAGGCTTCTACTTCGCCTTCAATAGCATCAACAAAGCCTTCAGCTAATAACTCTTGTGCATTCATCCAGTAATCGCCAGAGCTCCAAAGTGCTTTTATTTGTTTTACAGTTTTACCTGTCTTTTTTGCATACGCTTTGGCATAGTCTTCAGTAACATTTTTACCAAGCTTTAACATGCTTTCCACATCTTTCACGTTTCCTTTTGCCGAAATAATAGGCATGTGAATCATTCCTTGTGTGTTGGCTTTAATTGTAGTGTGAAAATGTGAGGTTAAATAGGTAAATGCCGAAGCCATTAAAGCATTCACTTTAATTTCTACCGTATCGTATTTATCCAACAACGCTTTCATATCGTTGGTGGCAAAAACAGAACCTCCTTCGCTAGACCCTTCAACAACAGCTTTTGTAATGCCTTTGCTAATAGTGTCTTCTACTTGCTTTCTAAACAAGCTTTCTTTGTCGGCTGTCCAAGACCAAATACGACCTACTATATTAAAGTATGCCACATGATTTTTTACGGCTGCTTCTACACAACCAACTTCTGTTTTCCCTTCTTTAAAGGCGATGATTTTATTCCATATCATAGGGCAAAAATGAAACGAAATGCGAGTTGAAAAAAATCGGTGTTCTGAATGCGTAAAAAAATGATACCGAAATGGTAGTTTGTTGTTACCGATTTGGAATGCAAAATTTATAAACACTCCTTACTATTGGATATTTGCCTTGTAATAAGTTGTTAAAAATGGCAAAAAAAAAAGAGCGTGGCGTAGCGTATGTATGGTATGTCGAGCATAACAAAACCGCAAAAGAGATAGCCCAAAAATTAAAGGTTACAGAAAAAACCGTTGGCGATTGGGTTAAAAAATACGGCTGGAAAAAAGAGCGTGTTGCTAGGGAAAACAGTGTAGACAAACGTGTAGATAACATTAAGAGTGTTATTGATGACATAACGGAAGATAGAACTTCTGCTCGCGTGCGCTTAAACGAGCTTCGTGTGGAACTACAGGAACAGCAAAAAGCCAAAGACTTTGAAGCTGCCGAAATTAGCAAAGACATGATTTCTGATATTAAAAAGGAAATTGTTGGGTACGATGATGCTATTAGTAAATGGAACAAAACGCTTGAGAATTTCGACAAAGAAAACCGCGTATCGCTATCTAACTACTTGCATGTAATGGATGAGATTTTTAAAGACATGCAAGCTTTTAACCAACCCTTATATATGAAAACTTTAGATTTTCAAGAACAGCATATAAATAAAGTTAGCATAAAAATAGGATGATAAAAAAAATATTAAGCCTTCTCTGGAATGGCGCATCAAAAAACCAATATTATCTAGAGTTAGGATCTTTACTACTTAAAAAAGGAGCTGGTTTTGAAATAGGACAAATTATTGGTGAAAAAAAATTAGTACATCAACAAAAAGACATCTATAAAGTTAAAGTGATAAAAAGCTTAACCTATGATTTTGGTGACAATAAAATTTACCATACGCTTACAGATAAGATTATTAAACCTTCAGATAAGTACACCAAAAATTGAAAAGAAACGATAAATTAGCATTAGAGCGTTACAAAAAACGCTTAGAGTTTGCACGTAGTGCAGGCGAAGTAAACCCTTTTGAAACCAAACAGGAACAAAAGGCTAGAATTGAACGTGCTAAAAAGTCTTATCAAGCAATGTGTGAAGATTACTTTCCGCATTACGCGACTTCAGAACCTGCCGATTGCCATTTAGATTCTGCTAACTACATGCTAAAAAACAGAACTGGTAAGAAGTTTGACGAGATGCCTCGTGGATTTGGAAAGTCGGTTATGGATAATGTGTTAATTCCTTTTTGGCTTTGGATGAACGACGAAGCGCATTATATGGTGGTGGTAACGGTAAACAAAGACCGTGCTTCCGAATTACTAGAAGACATTCGTGCCGAGTTTGAAGGCAACCCCAAAATTATACATGACTTTGGCGAGCAAATAAACATTGGACAATGGGAAAAAGGTTTTTTTATTACCAAAGGTGGTTTTGTTGGCAAAGCTTTAGGTGCTGGACAATCGGTTCGTGGATTACGTGTAAAAAGTAGACGACCAGATTATATTGTAGTAGATGATTTGGAAACTAAAGAAACCATTAAGAATCCAAAACGTCAAGACGATTTAGTCAAGTGGATTGAACGTGATTTAATACCAACCATGGATGGCGATATTAGACGTTTTACTTATGCGAATAACCGTTTTGCACCTGTTATGATTCAAACCAAACTACAGGAGCGTCATCCCAACTGGAAAGTAATTCATGTAAAAGCTTACGATCCGGCAACCTACAAACCAACATGGAGCGCAAAATATCCTGATAACTATTATAAGGAACTGGAGGCTGAAATTGGTACGCTAGCCTGTCAAGCAGAATACTTACAAATTCCGCATGTAGAAGGCACTATTTTTAAGCAAGAGCATATTCAATGGACAAAATTGCCAAGGTTAAACCAATACAAAATTATTGTAGGTACTTGGGATGTTGCTTACTCTGGCAAATCTACTGGCGATTATAATGCCATTTGCGTACAAGGACTGTGGAATAAGAATTTTTATGTCATAGACAACTTTGTGAAACAATGTAAAATGCGTGATGCAGTTGCTTATATGTGCGACTTTCAAAAACGACTACCAAAAACCGTTATTGTGCATTGGCGCTTTGAAGCCCAATTTTGGAACGACGAAGTGGAGCGAATTATTAAAGAAACAGAAACGGCATTTGGCATCAAACTAAACATTGTGAAGTTTACGGTACCAAAGGTTAAGAAGTACGACCGTATTTTAACGCTCCATCCATATTACCAAAACTCAAGGATTTTCTACAACGAAAACCTAAAAAGCCATAACGACACGCAGGTCGGTATTTCGCAATTATTAGGCATTGAGCCTGGTTATAAAACGCATGACGATTATCCAGACACACACCAACAGGGAATTGCTTTTTTAGAGCCGTACAACCAACCAATATCGTCGCTAAATTACCACCAAGGTAAAATGCGACCTAAAAACGAGCGTATATGATTTATATCACTGAAGACGATTTAAAAACCGAAAGCTTTGAGCGTTTTATAGACGAAAGCACCAAAGATTTTCCAGACGTAAAAAACACAGCCGAACTAAAAGCCATTGGACTTTGCATCACACTTTTAAAAGGTAGATATGATGTGGCTGTAATTTTTGACGAAACCACACCCATTCGCGATGAGTACTTAGCAGACATTGTTACCAAGCTTACCATTTATAAAATATTTAGACGAAATGCTGCTAGAAAATTACCTACCGATTTAAAGGACGATTACGATTGGGCAATGAAGCAGTTAGAAAAAATTAATGCTGGCAGACTCACTTTAGATCTACCACTGGCAGGATCTACTTCAGGTGCTCCAAGTGGCGATATCATTTGGGGAAATAATACAAATAAAAACCATTACATCTAATGAAACTACCTAAACCTATATATAACGCCTTGGCAAAATATATTTTTAAAAATACCGACGAACGTGTTTTAAAAGTGGTTGCCGAAACAAAGGCAGGAAGCAAAAAAAACTTATCCGATAAAACCACGCAGGAAGCCATTAGTATGCAAGTGCAAACCTTAGAAGAGTGGAAAATAGCATTACTCCTTGCTAGTGATCCTGATGAGCCAAATCGTCAAGGTTTAGAGAAACTATATACTAACTTAAGGTTAGACAATCATTTAGTGTCGCAGTTTGAAAATAGAACCGAACCTGTGCAAGGTGCCGACTTTAGATTTGTAGATGCTAGTGGCAATGAGAATGAAGATGCTAAAAGTTTGTTTGAAGCACAATGGTATATAGACTTTGTAGGACTATGTATGGCTTCTAAATGGGAAGGTACAAAAGTGATTGAACTTTACGAGCTAGACGAAAATATGCTTTTAACCGATGTGGTAGAAATACCCATGAGCCATATTATTCCACAAAAAGGACTTATTGTAAAAGAAGCTGGAAGTACCGAAGGTTGGAATTACAAAGAAGGTGCTTATGCCGATTTATACATACAAATTGGAAAAGACAACTTTTTAGGCATGTTAGCACAATTAGCACCTATTATTCTGG
>JBMZDY010000009.1:0-22346 GCA_049614585.1 Oceanihabitans sp. | reverse complement strand
TAAGCAATACGGCGTTTGCTTTTATTTGTTGCCTTTGGCTTTTTAAATGTATGGCTTAGTTTATATTTGTACTTTGTGTTTTTATACGTTAGCCTAGCAAATAGTTGTTTGCCATAGGCTGGTACTTTTTTAGTAATTGGCTTTATATAACCATGTAAACCTTCTATATCTTTTATACTTAAAGTAATTTCTAAAGGTTTCGACATATTATTATAACCATATACTAAAAGCGTGTTTTTCCGGTTTTCGGTTTTAAATTCTATAGGTTTCTTTTGTGCAAAAACATTTGCTACAAAAAACAGAAAAACAATAATGCAATAGTACTTTTTCATTTTTTATAAATCAAAATACCAGTTAAACAAATCGGTACGGATACCAAAATTAAACCAAAGTGTATTATTTTTAAATGCGTTTGCAGTTACCGCTTCTGGGTTAAAATCTCTAAACGTAAAATCTACAAATACTTTTAAATTTGTAGCTGGGTTTATTAAATAACCTGCTTGTAAATTACTATAAATTGTACTGGTTTTATTTCCTTGTGCTACAGTTATTCCTGTATCGAAAGGACGGTCGTTATAGTTTCTATAAATATCTCCTCCATAACTAAAGTTATCTGTAGTATCGTTAAAATCTAATCCTCGAGAGCCATAATTAAATTTTGCATTGGCAAACCAACGTTTATAATGGTATCTTCCAATAAGTACAAGTTCGCTAAAATTTGCTCCCCAAAGATGCGCCATAGACTGGTTGTTATGCCCATAATTTAAAACTTGAGTGTTATGCGAATAGGTATAAGGACGCACTCTATTATACTCGGCTTGAAGCATTAAATTTTTAACTTTAAATGCATTATAATATTTTACACCCAATTGGTAACCAAATTTATTTTTCCAACTTTTTTTACCTCCGGTAATATCTTTTAACGAAAACTCGTCTAATACAAATTGTGCATATGCATTTATATTATCGTTAATTTTATATTTTCCAGACATTCCCATAATAGCATTTCCGGCTCCTTGACCAGTTTCAAACTCTATTGCTCGGTAAAATATTATAGGGTTTAAATAATTTATATCGAAGCCACGGTTATCTGATTTTGCCCAAATTACCGATTCGAAAAAACCTATATTTAATCGTTTGGTGGCATTCCAACTTAAAAAATGAGTAGCCATATATTTGCTTAAATATGCTTTGTCTTCGTCTACTGCTTCTGGGCGTACGTCTTTTAGCCACATCCAGGTATTGGTGTATTTTATTTTCCAAAACTTAGTATTTATTTTGAAAAATGGTGACGGACTTGCCACATCACTTACAAATAAAGAACGGTAACCATCGCCAATAAAGTTTTTTCCATGTCCAAACTGAACATTTACAAACGAAGCTGGTGCATACGATAAATATGCTTCTGCAACTGGGTAGTCGTAAGCATCGTCTTTAAAACGTTTAGCGATACCTCTTCCAGGAATAATACCTACTTCGTCTACTGCTTTAATAGACTCTGCGTATTGATTGTAATATTGAGCAAAGCGACCTTGACTCTCGAAAACCGAAGCATAGAAATTAAAGTTTTTTCCCAAACCTCCTTGTATGTATATACCTCTTGTATTATTATAGGTTGAAGAAAAATCGGCCTCGGTATCTTTACCCATTTCAAAATCGAAAATAGGATCTACCGTAAACCAATAGTTTTTGGCTTGATATCGCATTAAATGCTCATCCCAAAGTTTTCTAGAAAGCAAGGTTTCCTTCCCCTTTTTTAGCGCCTCTTTATTGGCTTGAAAATCGTAATATTTAGCTACATCTTGGTAAACAAATGGTTTGGATGCAGTGTGACTATTTGTACCTACCAAATTAATATTTCTATCGAACTTTGCGTAAGCACTATGCGTAAAAGGGATATTTAATTGGCTTTCAAACTCTTTGTTGGTATACGGAACAAGCTTCTGTTTAACACTATCGTATTCTTTTTTTACTGTATCTTCTAATGCTTTTTCCTTTTTTTCTGGAGATAAAGGTTTTGTTTCTATAGCTTGATTTACAATTGGTATTGGTATAGAAATAGAATATTGTTTGTATGTAGGTTTGCCATTATAGGTTCCTGGTTTAATTTTTTCGAATAGGTTAAAAACACGTTTGGCTTCTGTTTTTAACTCTTTGTACATTGCATCGATATAAAGCACTAAAAAATTTCCTTCTTTATCTACTTCAAAAAGCACTACTAGCTCACCTTTATAATTCTCATCACTAACATTTTGGGGAACTTTAAAGTTTTTAAAAATATGGGTATACACATTATTGTCGAAGCATTTTTGTAGTGATTCTATTGCTTCGGATTCACAATTTTTAAATACTGGAGCTTTCTCGTATATGTAGGTTTCTTGTGAAAATGTGTTTGCTGTAATAAGAAGAAGGAGTACAAATAATTTCTTCATAAATATCTCTATTTTTTTATTGGAAAGATACTATTTTTTTAAGAATTGTGAATTTAAAAAAGCAGTTACCATACCATAAGTTCGAAAAAAAATCCTGCTACTTTTAGGTAACAGGATTTTAAATATATTAATTAAGCGTTTTGCTTAGTCTTGTATTTGAAATTTAATTGGAAAACCGTAAGGTACAGTTACTGCTTTTCCTCTTTGTCTTCCTGGCTTCATTTTAGGTAAAGCACTTACTACACGTACTGCTTCTTTTTCTAATTTTGGGTGTGGTGCTCTTGCACGTACACCAACAATGTTACCAGATTTATCTACTTTAAATTGTACACTAATACGTTGTACACCGCTTAAACCTAGATCTTGTGCTAAGTCGGTATTAAACTTTTTGTTTACAAACTTGTTAATTTTATCTGACATGCATTTTTTCTTGTCATTATTGCTTTTCTTTTTTTCGCATCCAGGAAATACTGGTACGTTTTCAATAACTGCAAAAGGCACTTCAATGTCTTCTTCTACTTCTTCTACTTCTTCTACTTCTTCTACCTCAACAATTTCTTCTTCTTGGCTTGTTTCTGTAGATTCTATTACTGTTTCTTCCACTTCTACTTCATCTTCTACTACTTCAATAACTTCTGGAGCTGCTGGTGGTGGAGGTGGTGGTGGTGGTTTTTGTAATTGCTCTGTAATTGGCACTTCTTCTTCTAATTCTTCATCTAAATTTAAAAGTCCAATGTCTATAGCAGTCTTATCGTAGGTTTTATAATTGATAGCAAAGTTTGTAATAAATAACATTAATGCCAAACCAATTAAAAAGTACAGTGTACTATTTCTTCCAACGTTTGCTTTAGGATTTTTTTTAAGTTCCATAATTATTTGTTTTTGCGGATTGCTAAAATAACCAATTATTTGGCAAATAAGCAAGTGATTAATATTTTTTAACTTCGGTTTTATTTAAGTACTTTAAAATTAGTACTACTACACTTACTCCTAAAACATTTGCAAGAATATCGAAATAATCTGCTACTCGCGTATTGGTAAGCATGTTTTGTAATACCTCAATAACTATACCAAAAACAATTGAAAATACTGCAGCTATTAATATTGTTTTATTAAAATGCCACTTTGTTTTATAAAATAGTGCGGTATACCAGCACCACATTAAAATTGCATAGGCTATAAAATGTAAGGCTTTGTCGCTATTAGATATATTGGTTTCTGGTAAATTAGATATTTTAATTAAACTAAAAACACCCAAAAGTATGGTATATAATATAGCAATTGGTACTGCTACTTTTTTAAGCACCAATTAAATCTTTATATTCTTGAGCGGACATTAAATTTTCTGCTTGCGATAGGTCGCTACATTCAACTTTTACCATCCAGCCTTCTCCATAAGGATCGCTATTAACTTTTTCTGGCTCGTCTTCTAATGCCTCGTTAAATTCAATAATTTCTCCCGATAGTGGTAAAAATAAATCGGAAACTGTTTTTACAGCTTCTACTGTACCAAACACTTCTTCTATTTCTAGAGTTTCGTCTACAGTTTCTACTTCAACATATACAATATCACCTAGTTCGCTTTGGGCAAAATCTGTTATACCAATAGTTGCTACATCGTTTTCTATTTTAACCCATTCGTGGTCTTTTGTATACTTTAGTTCGGCAGGAATATTCATTATAATAATTGTTAATCGTTAATTCTTTTGTTGTTTGGCAAATGTATTTAATAAGTTTTTATAATAAAAATCTATTTTTTAATTTCCAAAATTATATCTAAGGGTTAATCCAGAACGAATGGTTGTTTGTGGAAATGCTGTAGATATCGCGTATTCTGAAAAAGTATAATCGAAATAGAAGATACCAGTTAAGTTTTTACTAAATGCATAGTCTGCTGTAAACTTAGCACTCCAAAGTGATTGTCCAGATGTAATTTGATTGTTTTCTAAATCTAGATATCTTATTATGGTTTTATTATCTCTAAAAGAGGCATCTATTTTTAAATTTAAATCGCTTACAATTACTTTTTTAGGTCCTGCTAGTTTCGATTTTATTCGTAAATCTTTTACTCTATATCCCAATCCTACAATATATTCTTTTCCTTGTATTTCGGTTAATAAGTCGTTGTCGAAACTTAAAGAAAGCATACGATCTTTCTTCATTTCGGCAAGAATTTTAATAGAATTTTTCATTTCAAAATCTATACGGAACAAAGGACTAAACTGCTCGGTTAAGTTTATATTTCCATACAGTTCTTTACTTTTAAAGTTACCATTTGCATCGGTTTCTTCTGGGTTAGCAGTATCGTAATCTAAGTTGGTTTGAAATTGATTAATAGTGTAGTTAGAACGGTATCCATGCGACACCGAAAAACGCTTAAATCGTTTTTTAAACCATTTCATTTTCATGAATCCTGTATACTTAATATCCCAATTTGGAATTGGCATATCGCGAAAAGCAGATAGTTTTACTTTATTTACTTTTTGTCCTGTATATGCTGCCATAAATGCTGGCAATAACACTTCTTGACTTGTTTTTCCAAAACCTACTGGAAAACCTTCGGCATCTCTTGGTATTGGTCCTCCTGCATAATGCTTTTTCGCTAAACGGTTTGCTACTGCCAAACGGTTTCCTCTAAAATCTTCAAATGCAGCTGACTCTGTTTCGTCACTTTTACTAAATGCCGTTTTAATCATTACCGTAGAAATGGTAAAGTTTCCAAAAGTATTTGGGGTTAACGATTGGTATTCTAATTTGCTTCCTGTATCGTTAATTTTATAATTTTCGGAATAATTATCGGCATAAGTTCTGCTACCAACAAAATCTATTTTTAAATCTTTAAACGGTTCTACATTAATACCATAATCTAATTGTTTGGTATTATTGGTAGTATATTGCTGGTTAAATTCTGGGTATAGTGTTAACCAACCGTTTTTAGCCGCTAGACTTCTTACATCACTTTGGCTTCCAAATGTGTAACCAAATGTTGGTTTTAGGGTTCCTATAAATCCTGGAGTACGCAAATAACCTGGTAAAGATGTACCATGGGTTTCGTTGTAATTAAACTGCATTCTTTTTATACTGGTTAATAAGCCTATACCAAAATTAGCTAGCTTACTTGTTTTTTTTGCTTTTGGTGTTTTCTTATTTTTATTTCCAGATTTAGATTTATCTGCATTTGGTTTTTCTAAATTTGTTAATGGAGCTCTTCTACTTCTACCTTTTTTAGGTGCAATTCCTAAATATTTATACAGCTTATTCATATCTAAAGATGCATTAATATTATGCTGGTTTGCATTAGATATAGTATTTCCTAAATCGTAAGTCTGCCCATCTAGTTCTAGGTTTCCAAACAAATCGGAACCTTTTTGCCATTGAAATTCTCCCCCATAGGTATAGGTTGCTTTTATAAAACTAAAGGTTGGAATTTTATCTAATGGCAACTCGTAATTTACACCAAGCCTTTGGCTTTGCCTATTAGGATCTCCAAAATCGAAAAAGCCGTCCCACACATCTAAGTCTGGATCTTGCCTTCCATTTAAATTGTTATTAATAAAATAGTTACGTACAATATTTGTGTTTGCGGCAGAAAAATCGAAACTTAACGACTTTGTTAAATTATAGTTTATATTATATTGAAAATCGAAAGTATAGTTTCTTCTAAACAACTCTTCCAAACCTATATTTGCTCCACCTAAATCTACCTCTCTAAATTTTTGCTTATTAAATTGTCTATTAATATCTGTATTTACTGTAAAGCTAGTAGGCAATAAGTTTAGGTTAAACTCTTTTAAAAATTTCCAGTACTTGCCTGTAAATAAGGAATCGTTCTTTTTAAAAGGCTCTATTACTTTTGGCGCAAAATTATGTGCATAATTTACTCCTACTCGTACTTGTTTGTCTACCGATCGTTCTATTTCGTAATCGCGATGGTCTATTTTATTGTACGAATAATTAAGAGTTAAGTTTTCTACATCGTAGAATCGAGGTTTCTTTTCGCCGGTTCTGTTTTTTCTAACTCCAATAAAGTTAATGCTTTTACGTTTTGTAAAAGATTCCGATTGTTCTTTAATTTCCTCTCTTTCACTACTACTTGTTGCAGCATCTAACCTAGTATCTAACTCAACATCTTTATATTGTTGGTCGAACTTTGGTGTAATTAACTCTTCGCCTGTTCCATAATTAAAAGGTATTTGTAGTCCCCATTTTTTTGGAAGTAATTGTCCTACATTAACATTTGTAACTATATCGTATTGTTGTACATCTTCAAGGCTACGCTCTTGTGGTCCTTGCTCGATACTACCGAAACCTGTTGTGCTTTTACGACCTGTTAAACTTACATTAGCGAAGTCGGCAAAATTTGCATCTGCACTTAATATTGCTGCCCATCCGCCTTCGTTATCCATATCCGACATACGTAATTCGTTAAACCAAATTTCGCCACAGCGATCATCGGAAAATGCATTTTTAACACCAACCATTAAGGTTCTTATGTCTCCAAAATTTGGATTTCCTTTTACTGCCACACGATGTTGCCCCATAGTATAAGGTGAAAATTCTGCAACTGGCAAATCGCCTATAGAATTACCAATAACATCGTAAAAAGTTGCATCTACTCCAATAGCAGCATCGCTTATCGCTTTTGCTTTTAATTGTTGTAAAACTTTTAATGGTAAGTTAATTTCGTTTAATGTTGGCCATAATTCACCTTCACCATCTGCGCCTGTTATACGAAGCGGAACTTCTACTTGGTAGTAATTTTGGGTTAAATCGTTACCCAATCGAATAAATCCTACTAATTGATTTTCTGCAAGTACTGGGTTATCTGGTGTGTCGCCTGCTTCTGCATGTATAAACATTCGTAAGCGTTTAAATTGACGCATGTCTATACTTATGTTTTTATGTACCGCTCTAGCATCTTCTGTCTCTAAGTCGCAAACATTTAAAACTAAAGATTGCTCGTTTTGACGAATTACCGTATTATTACTATACAACTCTTCTTGTTGTACTCCTGGAGGGGAATTATAATTGGTGTTTTCAATTTCGTTAACTACACCAATAGAGAAATCGGTTCCATCGTCTGTGGTATTAGGATCGTCTTCATCTAAAGATTGTGTATACCTTCTCCAATCGCTTCGAACTAAATCTAAACTACCAAATCTAAAAACAGTTGTATCGCTAAATTCTTTTAAAAACATTCTTGCAAATCGTACCGAACGAACATCTGCTCCTCCTACATTATTGTACACTGCGTATTGCTCAGAGCCTACATCTTCTAATTGTCCTTGAATTGGAATTCTAAATTGATACCAAACTGGAATTTCTGTTTGCCCGTTTGGTAATTGTCGCGTTTTATCGTCACGAATATCTACAATATAAGGGTTGTTAATATTTAAACTCGCTTGGGTAATATTTAATTCGTATTCAAAATAACTATTAATTGTATTCATGGTGTTATCTCGATTCACATCTTCTACATCTGGCTGTGTAGTACTTCCTCTATTGGTGTCACTAAAGGAGTCTGGTGAATTCCCGTCTAAACCATTGTAGCGTTTATAACGATTAAATATATCGCCATTTTCATTTAAAAAGTATGAATAGTTATCGTTTGATGGATCACTTAATGCATTGTAGTTTGCAAAATTAAGTGCTTCTTCGGTATCATCGTAACCATCGTATCCAACATCTTGATTGCTTCGTTCTTGTCCTGTTGTATCGAAAGCGTAGATTAACGATTGGTTTTGTGGCACCACAGACCCCCAAGTTGTTTGATTTAACATACTTATATTTCCATCTTGCGGTAAGCCATTCTCGTATAGTTTTCTACCATCTTTAATAATATCTTCTGAAATATTACCTAAGTTAAAAACTAATTTACCTCCAGTATTTGCTGGGTTTTCTTGAAATGGATCTTGCAGCCAAAATTCGATATACTCTACATTAGACTGCTCGAAATTTGTAGAATTTAACTGTCTTGTTATACCTGCCCAAGAATCTTGTGGTTGGGTTAATGTATTACTTGTTATATCTACATCTTCTGTTTGAAAGTTATAAGGCCCTCTTTCGTTTGGATAAAAGACCAAGTCTAAAGTATTTAAAACTGTGGTTTGCCCTTGTGCTATATTTTGCTGCGGAAAAAGCTCGTTTATAAATACACGAGAGGTATATAAACTAGACATATCGTTGTCACTTATTCCTCCAGGTCTTTGACTACTATAAAATATTGGATCTATAGAATACCAGTTTAACATGGCACGATCAAACCCATTTTGAATCATATTATCATCTTCAGAACCTTGGGTATACATACGTCCTAAACCTAATGGTCTACTAGATAAAAACCAAGATTGTGGTGAGCGTAAATCTATTGAGCTTTCAGAGCCTTCAAAGTCATCTATATACGAAGTTACTTCGCCTTGAAAATCGGTTCCTTTTGGTGCGCCAGGCAATAAATAAGCAAATTCTCCTTGCACCGAAACATTAGATTGTGCATCGGTATCTACATTTGGAAGTTTATTTACCAAACGAGTAAAAAGAGGTACTTCGGTAGAATAGTTTCCATAAATACCAAATATTTTATTGTTAATTGGCTCGTTGTTATAGTTTGCTTTTTGGGTTATTGGTCTTTCTTTTAAACCAATATATGTTGCTCCTAGCACAAAGTTTTCGTTAAACTTATGCTCTACATTTACGCCAAAAAAGCGCTTTGTTTGTTGGCCGAAAATAGAATTATTTTCGGTAGAAACTTCTATAGGTGTATTCGATGCTTTTAAAGATTCGTCTAGAATTTGTACTCGTCCTAATTGGTAGTTTACCGTATAATCTATACCTTCTACTAATACTCGTCCTCCTGCTGTTACTTTTACCGAGCCTCTAGGCACATTAAAAGCACCAATAGGAATACCATCGCCTCCTTGCGATTTATAACGTCCTTTTATTTGAAATTTATTTTTTTCGCCTGCTTCTTGTAAAGCGGCTGTTTTTGTAGATTTATATAATACATCGTAAACATATTTACTTTGGTTCGCATTGTAAGATGTTGTGATGTCGTAATTTTCTGATCCTGCCGTTGTAAGTTTTTCGAATAAATATTCGCCAAAAGGTTCTACTTTGGTAAATACAATTTTACCGTTTTGTGGTATTACAGTAATGCCAGGTACAAAATCAAAAAAACCATCTCCACCTCCTTGCGGGTCGTTATTAAAGTTTAATTTATCGAAATGAAATAATCGTAATAAAGTATTCTTTTCTATTAAATCTTCCGAGGCGGTACTTGGTGTTATTGGGTTTCCATTAATATCTACACCAAAAGTTCCTCCTTCTGGAGTTATAAAGTTTAATGGTGAGGCTTCGGTATAAAATATATTTAATTTAAAATCTTCTTGACTTAATTGGTATGCTCCTGTATCGTAGATATTTTTCATCATTAAATCCCAAACAGGTTGGGTTGTAGATGTAATTGGACTTTTTATTAATTTTACTACCAAGTTGTTATTGGTAACCGAAGTAACATCGCCATTTACATCGGTTTCTACTCCTGTAGCATCTACGCCATTATTTGCAAATTCCCCTACTTGGTATACTTGTCCTCCTATAGTATATTGAAAAGAAACTGCTAAAACTTCGTCGTTATTTAAACGTTGGTTTAAAGAGATATAACCCAATTGCGGATTTAATATATACTCTTGTCCTTCTTGTAATTTTCTTGCATTTTCTAATTTTGCAAAATCAGATCCTTCTGCAACACCACCTACTAAAATACCATTTTGAACCGTTGCAATATCTCTAATTTGATCGGTTAATTGCGATCCTGCGTTTCCTATATTTTCTGGATTAAAGGAGTTATTAGTGTTATTTGGGTAAGCTCCTGGCGCTCCAAAAACGTTTACAGCCGAAGACACTCTATTGGTTTCTCCTAAATCTTGTAATGCAACAATATTTCTTACATTTTCGGTACGGTTGCTTCTATTGGTTAACCAAACTTCTATTCTTGTAATTTGTACTTGCGAATTTATAAACGGATAGTTCTTTAAAGACTTATCGTAATTATCTCTAAAGTAATGTGCTAAAAAGAAGTGGCGATTTTCGTCGTAATCTAATGCGAAAAAATCGAATTCTTCTAAGGTTCCTCCTCCTTGTGCAATTACGGTTTTGGTATCTGATTTTTGTTCAGAAAAAACAGCAGTAACTGTAGTTTTTCCAAATTGCAATTGTGTTTTTACACCAAATAAACTTTGTGCTCCTGTTATTAACGAGCTATTTAATGGCATGCTTACATTACCAACTTCTATTTTTTGAATAATATCGTCTTCGGTTGGTGTGTATTCTAATTTTATAAGGTTTTGAAAATCGAATGTAGATTCGGTATCGTAATTTGCTGTTACTTGTAATCTTGTACCTACTTTACCTAATAAACTTAAACTAATACGTTGGTCAAAATCGAACGTAAAATTACTTCTATTTCTTGGTGAAAATGTTGGGTTATCTTGTTTGGTAAACAATATTCCTAGGTCCATTTCTACAGACCCTTGTGGTATTACTTCTATGGTATTACCACCAAAAATTGTTTCAAAAAGTCCAGAGTTTACATAAAATTCTGGTAATAAGTTTTTTTGTTCTTCTTCGCTACCTTCTTTTTTACCATCGAAAGCATCTACTTTTTCTTTATAATAATTTCTTAGGTTTTCTCTTTCAATTAACTCTTGGTATTCTTTAGGAGTTAATATTATTGGGTAATTAATATTAAAATCGCCAACCGATTCGGTATAAATATATCTATCGGTTACGGGATCGTAAGTGTACCTAGAGACAATACTATTTGGGTTAGGCATTTGAAGGTTTCCTAGACTATAACCTGTTTTTACCTCTTCGTTTGGGTCTGGGTCTTGTGCCCAAGCTACAACAGAAAGCATGGTAACAAACAGGGTTAATAAAACCTTTTTATGGATGAATTGGTTTGGTTTTGTATTCAAATCGTTTATAAGTTTTTTAAAGCTTGCTTTATTATGGTTTCTACGGTTGCTTCAGGTTGTGCTGCGATTACTTTATCGACAACTTTTTCTGCTTGCTTTTTATTAAACCCTAAAACCTCTAAAGCAGATAACGCTTCTGTTTTATTGGTATTGTTTGTAGATACAGAAACTTCGTCTATATCGTAAATTTTTAGAACTTTATCTTTTAAATCTATTATAACACGTTGTGCGGTTTTTGCTCCTATGCCTTTTATAGATTGTATTAATACTACATCACCAACTGCAATTCCTTCGCGTACTTGTTTTGGTGTTAAAGCAGAAAGCATGGTTCTTGCGATACTTGCTCCAATACCACTTACCGAAATTAATAGTTTAAACATTTCTCTTTCTGCTATGGAAGAAAACCCAAATAAACTATGCGAATCTTCTTTTACTTGAAGATAAGTATAGAGTTTAAGATTTTCTTTTTCGGGAATTTGCGAAAACGTATTTAAAGAAATATGCAATAAGTAACCTACTCCATTACAATCTATAACCACATGCGTTGGGCTTTTTTCGATTAATTTTCCTTGAATATGTGTAATCATTTACGTAATAGCATTTAACTATCAAATGTAATAAAATTATTGTGCATATCCACTGCAATATGTTAAATCGTATGGAAACGCTCTTTTTATCGTTAAAATGCAACTATTCCTGCTTTTTATTACGGTGTTCTTTTTCCCATTTCTCCTTTTGTTGCGCATCGATAACAGCAATAGCTGCCATGTTAACTATTTCGTCTACACTAGCGTCTAACTGCAAAATATGAACTGGTTTACGCATTCCCATCATTATTGGTCCAATAGAATCTGCTTTATTTAATTCTTTTATTAATTTGTAAGTAATATTAGCAGCTTCTAAATTTGGAAATATTAAGGTGTTTACTTTTTTTCCTGCCAATTTAGAAAAAGGAAATATATCTTTTATCATTTGGCTATTTAAAGCAAAGTCTGTTTGTAATTCGCCATCTACTATCATTTCTGGAAAATTTTTATGCAACATTGCTACCGCTTCCCTAACTTTTGTTGCCCTTATATTATTTGAAGAACCGAAATTTGAATAGCTTGTTAATGCCATTATTGGTTCGAGACCAAACATTCTTACGGTTCTCGCTGTCATTTGAGCTATAGTAGCCAAATCGGTTGCAGATGGATCTATATTTATTGAGGTATCGCTTAAAAACAATGGCCCTCGCTGTGTCATCATTAAATTTGTAGTTGCAATTCTTGTTGCACCTGGCGCCATACCTATAAGTTCTAACATCGGTTTTACAACAGATGGATAACTACGAGAATACCCAGAAATTAAAGCATCGGCATCGCCTTGATTTACCATCATTGCCGCAAAATAATTTCGTTCTCGCATCCATTTTTGAGCAGAATAGTAGGTCATACCACGACGTTTACGCTGTTTCCAATATACTTTTGCATATTCGTTTTTACGTGCTTCTTCTTCATCAGACTTTGGGTCGATTATTGGTACATCTGCATCAAATTCTAATTCTTCTTTTAATTTTTCAATTTTATCTTTTCTTCCTAAAAGAATTGGATGTGCTATTCCTTCATCATAAACTATTTGTGCTGCTTTTAATACATCTAGCTGGTCTGCTTCTGCAAATACTACGCGTTTTGGGTTTGTTTTTGCTCTATTTAGAATAAGCCTTACTATTTTGTTATCGCTACCTAGTCGCTCTAATAATTCGTCTTCGTATTTTTGCCAATCTTCAATAGGTTCTTTTGCCACACCACTTGCTATTGCTGCTTTTGCTACTGCTGGTGGCACTGTTGCTATTAGCCTTGGATCGAATGGTTTTGGTATAATATAGTCTTTACTAAAAGTTAACCTGGTTTCGCCATAAGCAATATTAACTTGTTCTGGAACTGGTTCTTTAGCTAAATCTGCTAAAGCTTTTACAGCTGCCATTTTCATGGCTTCGTTAATTTTTGTTGCACGAACATCTAATGCGCCACGAAAAATAAAAGGAAATCCTAATACATTATTTACTTGGTTAGGGTGATCGCTTCTACCTGTTGCCATAATAATATCCTCTCTAGTATCTATTGCTAGTTGGTATTTTATTTCTGGATCTGGATTAGCCATTGCAAAAACAATTGGGTTTTTAGCCATGGTTTTTAACATCGGTGGAGTAACAATATCTGAAGTAGATAAACCAATAAAAACATCTGCATCTTGCATTGCTTCAAGTAATGTATCGATTTTTCTGTGTGTAGCAAATTCTGCTTTTTGCGAAGTAAGGTTTTCTCTATCTTTACGAATAACACCTTTACTATCCAGCATTACAATATTTTCGCGTTTTGCTCCAAAGGCTTGGTATAATCGTGTACACGATATTGCTGCTGCTCCTGCTCCACTTACTACAATTTTTACTTTTTCTATTTTTTTATTAGAAAGCTCTAAAGCATTTAATAAAGCTGCTGCAGAAATAATTGCTGTACCATGTTGGTCGTCGTGCATTACAGGAATATCTAACTCTTCCTTTAAACGACGTTCAATTTCAAAAGCTTCAGGAGCTTTAATATCTTCTAGGTTTATACCGCCAAATGTTGGTGCTATATTTTTTACTGTAGCAATAAACTCTTCAATATTTTCTGTATCTACTTCAATATCGAAAACATCTATTCCTGCAAATATTTTAAACAATAAGCCTTTTCCTTCCATAACCGGTTTAGATGCTTCTGGACCAATATTTCCCAACCCTAAAACTGCGGTTCCGTTAGAAATTACAGCTACTAAGTTTCCTTTTGCTGTGTACTTATAGGCATTATTTTTATCTTTTTCAATTTCTAAACAAGGTTCTGCTACACCTGGAGAATATGCAAGCGACAAATCGCGTTGTGTTGCGTATTTTTTTGTTGGTATAACTTCTATTTTTCCTGGTGTTGGCTTTGCGTGATATACTAAAGCTTCTCTTCGTTTGCTTTGCTTGCTCATTTTTATAGAATTAATGAACTAACAAATATAAGTCTTTAGTGCTCAGAAAAAAAGCGAATACAATAAAGCTATTTTTTAAGGAATTGAATATTTCTAAGTAAACCAGAATACTTGGTTCTTTTTACTGCCGATTTTTTAAACACTTTTCTAAAGGTTTCTTCTGTAATTTCTTCCCAATCTTTTTTGGTCATTTCTAATAATTCTGGATGCGGATTAAAGAGTGGTTCATTATGTGCTTTAGAAAACCTATTCCATGGACAAACATCTTGGCATACATCGCAACCAAACATCCAATCGTCGAAACTACCTTTCATATTATTAGGTAATTGGTCTTTTAATTCGATAGTAAAATACGAAATACACTTACTACCATCTACAACATAAGGATCTACAATTGCTTGTGTTGGGCAAGCATCTATACATGCTGTACAGGTACCACAATGATCTGTTGTTATTGAATCGTATACTAATTCTAAATCGACAATTAGCTCTGCAATAAAATAAAACGATCCTGTTTGTTGGGTAAGTAAATTACTATGTTTGCCAATCCAGCCTAAACCAGATTTGGCTGCCCAAGCTTTGTCTAAAACTGGAGCAGAATCTACAAATGCTCGACCAGATACTTCACCAATTTCGTCTTGAATAAAATGCAAGAGTTGTTTTAGTTTATCTTTTATTATAAAATGATAATCGGTACCATATGCATATTTAGATAATTTATAAGCGTCTTGATTTTGGGTTTCTTGTGGAAAGTAATTTAATAACAAAGAAATTACAGACTTAGAGTCTTCTACCAGTTTTGTTGGATCTAGACGTTTATCAAAATGGTTTTCCATGTACTGCATTTGGCCATGCATGTTATTGTTTAACCAGTTTTCTAGTCTTGGTGCTTCGGTTTCTAAAAATGCTGCTTTACTAATACCACAAGACAAAAAACCGAGGCGTTTGGCTTCTTGTTTTATTAGACTTGTATTCTTAGATTTTTGATTCATATATAAATGTCACACTGAGCGCAGTCGAAGTGGTTTTTAACTAAAGCTTATATTTTGAATGAGTTGCATTTCTACATTCTGAAAGAATTTGCAACATATCATAATCACCATTTATCAAAGCTTTCTTTTTAGCATGAGTCCATTTTTTAATTTTCTTTTCGAAAAAAATTGCTTGAAGTACATCCTTAAATTCTTGATGAAATTGCAAATCTAAAGGTCTTCTTTTGTATGTATAACAATCTTTTGTATATCCATATTTATGTTCTTCAATACGTCTATTTATATTATTTGTTATTCCTGTATAATAGGATTCATCAGAACATTTTAATATATAAACATAATAAAAATACATAGCAATTAATCTATATAAGCACTTCGACTGCGCTCAGTGTGACATTTAGTTTCGCATCAAGAAAATTAAAACAAACCACCTTGTGTTGGCCCCTTAATTTTTCCTAAGTGTTTATATGCAAGTTCGGTTACTTCTCTACCTCTAGGTGTACGCATAATAAAACCTTGTTGTATTAAAAAAGGTTCGTAAACTTCTTCTACGGTTTCGGTGCTTTCGCTTACTGCGGTTGCTATTGTACTTATGCCAACAGGTCCACCTTTAAATTTATCGATTATAGTACTTAGAATTTTATTATCCATTTCGTCTAAACCATGTGCATCTACATGAAGTGCTTCTAAGGCGAATTTTGCAATTTTAATATCTATTTTACCATTTCCTTTAATTTGTGCAAAATCGCGAACACGACGTAATAAGGCATTTGCTATTCTAGGTGTGCCTCTACTTCTTCCTGCAATTTCTATGGCAGCTTCCATAGATATAGGCACTTTTAATATAGAAGCACTACGTTGTACTATAGTAGTTAATAAATCTGTTTTATAATATTGTAGTCTACTTTGTATACCAAAACGAGCTCGCATAGGAGCAGTTAATAACCCAGAACGTGTAGTTGCGCCAATAAGTGTAAATGGGTTTAAATTAATTTGAACTGTTCTTGCGTTTGGTCCCGTTTCTATCATGATATCTATTTTATAGTCTTCCATTGCAGAATACAAATACTCTTCTACAATAGGGCTTAAACGATGAATTTCGTCTATAAATAGAACATCTCTTTCTTCTAAGTTGGTTAGCAATCCAGCTAAATCTCCAGGTTTGTCTAAAACTGGTCCAGAAGTAACTTTAATTCCAACTTCTAACTCGTTTGCAAGTATGTGTGCTAAGGTAGTTTTTCCTAATCCTGGAGGCCCATGAAATAAAGCGTGATCTAGAGCTTCCTCTCTTCCATTTGCAGCTTGAACAAATATTTGAAGGTTTTCTAATACTTGATCTTGACCTGTAAAATCACTAAATGAAAGTGGTCTTAATTTTTTCTCGACATCTAATTCTTCGGAAGAAAAATTTTCGTTTGTTGGATCTAGGTTTTCGTTCATGTTTTGAGACCTTTCGACTACGCTCAAGGTGACATTAAGTTTCAATTAGAAATTATAACTAAACTTTTAGTAAAAAGAATTAGAATAAAACAAATATAAACAAAAAGACCTTTGATTGAATAGTTCAACCAAAGGTCTTTTTTATTTGTTATGCTATTTCTGCTTTCGCTGGAATTTTAGTGATGCAATTCTTCTTCACCTTCTTTCATTGGTACATTTTGTGGTACAAAATCTTCGTCGTGACCTGGTTTAGAATAATCGTAAGACCAACGGTGTACGTGAGGAATATCTCCTTCCCAGTTTCCGTGTATATGCTTTACAGGTGCTGTCCATTCCAATGTAGTTGAACGCCAAGGGTTTTGTTCTGTTTTCTTTCCGAAGAACATACTGCTAAAGAAGTTCCATAAGTATATTAATTGTACTGCTCCACCAATTAAAGCAAATATTGTAATAATTACATTTGCGTTAGCGGTATCGTCGAACAATGGAAAGTTTGAGTTTGTATAGTAACGTCTAGGTAATCCTGCCATACCAATAAAGTGCATTGGGAAGAATACGCCATAAGCACATACTGCTGTTACCCAGAAGTGAATATAACCTAAGTTTTTATTTAACATTCTACCAAACATTTTAGGATACCAATGGTAAATTCCAGCAAACATACCATATAGTGCAGATATACCCATTACTAAATGGAAGTGTGCTACAACAAAGTATGTATCGTGAACATTAATATCTAAAGCAGAATCTCCAAGAATAATTCCTGTTAAACCACCTGTAATGAATGTAGAAACAAAACCTATAGAAAATAACATTGCGGGATTCATTTGTAAGTTCCCTTTCCAGATAGTGGTTATCCAGTTAAAAGCTTTTACAGCAGAAGGTATTGCAATTAATAAGGTTGTAAATGTAAATACAGATCCTAAGAATGGGTTCATTCCAGAAATAAACATATGGTGTCCCCAAACAATTGTAGATAAGAATGCAATAGCAAGTATTGACATAATCATTGCACGGTAACCAAATATTGGTTTTCTAGAATTGGTTGCCATTATTTCGGAAACTAACCCCATTGCTGGTAAGATTACAATATATACTTCTGGGTGCCCAAGGAACCAAAATAAATGTTCGAATAATACTGGGGAACCACCTTGATAATGTAATACTTCACCTTGAATAAAAATATCGGATAAAAAGAAAGATGTTCCAAAACTTCTATCCATTATTAATAATAATGCTGCCGATAATAAAACTGGAAAAGATACTACACCAATTACAGCTGTAACAAAGAAAGCCCAAATTGTTAATGGTAATCTAGTCATAGACATACCTTTAGTACGTAAGTTTATAACGGTTACAATATAGTTTAGAGATCCTAATAAAGAGGAAGCAATAAATATAGCCATAGAAACTAACCATAAAGTCATTCCTGCTCCAGAACCTCCTTGCGCCATTGGCAAAGCAGATAATGGTGGATAAATAGTCCATCCTGCTGCTGCTGGTCCTGCTTCTACAAATAATGAAATTACCATTATTACACTAGAAAGGAAGAATAGCCAATAAGATACCATATTTAAAAATCCAGAAGCCATGTCTCGTGCTCCAATTTGTAATGGAATTAATAGGTTACTAAAAGTACCACTTAAACCTGCAGTAAGTACAAAGAATACCATGATAGTACCATGTATTGTAACTAATGCAAGATAAATATCTGCATCCATAACTCCACCTGGAGCCCATTTACCTAGTAAAGCTTCAAAAATTACATTTGGTTCTTCTGGCCATGCAATTTGCATTCTAAACATAAGGGACATGATTACTCCAATAACTCCCATTATTGTACCAGTAATTAAATACTGCTTAGCAATCATTTTATGATCTTGACTAAAGATATATTTAGTTACAAAAGTTTCTTTATGATGGTGCTCTTCGTGTGCGTCGTGATCGTGTGTATCTGCGTGTGCTGACATAATTTAATATCCTTTTAAATCTTATTAAATTTAGTTAATTAGTGCGTTTTTGAACGTTTTTTGTTCTTTCATCCATGCGTCGTATTCTTCTTGTGTTTCCACAATAATTTTCATTTGCATGTTATAATGTGATTTTCCACAAATTTTATTACAAATTAATAAGTAGTCGAATTCATAACGTTCTAGAGCTTCTTCTCCTTTAGCTACTAGTTTTTTACTTTTTTCTGCTCGAATACTATTAATATTTGCAACTTTATCTATCATATCTGGATTCATACGCATATCGGCAGTAGTTACTGTTGGAGTAAAGCCAAATTGTGTAATCATACCAGGAACACAATTCATTTGTGCTCTAAAATGTGGCATGTAAGCAGAGTGTAATACATCTTGAGAACGCATTTTAAATAATACTGGTCTACCTATTGGTAAGTGCAATTCTGTTGTAATAACATCGTCTTGCGCATTAGGATCAGACTCGTCTATTCCTAATATATTAGCGCGATCTATATCTATTAAACGCACATTAGCTTTTCCTAAAACATTGTCGTTACCAGAATATCTAGCTTTCCAATTAAATTGTTGTGCGTATAATTCTACTATTAATGGGTCTTCTTCTTCGTTAACATTCATTATGCTAGACCAAGTAAATAATCCGTAAATAATTAATCCTGCTAATACAATTACTGGTATTATTGTCCAGATAAATTCTAGTGTATTATTATCGGCATAAAATAATGCCTTTTTTCCCTTTTCCCCTTTATATTTAAAAGCAAAATAATGCAGTAAAAATTGGGTAATTGTTTGTACTATAAATATAAGTACCATAGAGATAATCATTAAATTATCTAATTGTGGTCCATGCGCAGAAGCAGAATTAGACATTAATGGTAAATCACCTAAGGTAAGCATACTCCAAATGGTAATTATATAAATGAACGCTAAAAAGCCCATCATTAAATAACCATTTAAACTATTATCTTTATCGTTAGCAACTTGGTTATTTGAAGTGCCAGCTTGGGCTAAATCAAATATTTTTACCATTTGCCAAATGGCAATTGCTATACATACTAAAACTAAAATTGTTAATAAAGCAGTCATTGTTGTCTATCGTCTTTATTTATATTTTATTAATAATGAAAATTTTCACTTTCTTTTATAAACGGATTACGTTTTGCTAAAAGAGGAGCTTTGGTTAATGCTGTAAATACAACTAGTATAAACAAACCAGCAAATAATAGAAGTGCTCCAATTTCTGGAATACCAATAAACCATCTATCGCCAACTGTTGCAGGCATGATCATATTGAAAACATCTATATAATGTCCAACTAAAATTATAATACCAGCCATTACTACAAACCATGGAATACGTTTGTAATCGCTGTTCATTAATACTAAGAATGGGAATACTAGGTTAAGTGCTAGCATACCAAAGAATGGTAATTTATAATCGTTTATTCTTGTTACAAAGTATGTTACTTCTTCTGGAATATCTGCATACCATATTAACATGAATTGCGAGAACCATAAGTAAGCCCAGAAAATACTAAATCCAAACATGAATTTTGCTAAATCGTGTAAGTGGCTATCATTTACTAATTCTAAATGCCCTTTAGATTTAAGATATAAGCTTATAAATGCGATTACTGTGATACCACAAACCATCATTCCTGCTAATACATACCATCCAAATAGAGTTGAAAACCAGTGTGGATCTACACTCATAATCCAATCCCAAGACATCATAGATTCTGTGTATAAAAAGAATACTAAGAATGCTGCTGAAATACGAAATGTCTTTTTAAAGTTTTTATTATCACTAGCAGTATCTTGAGCTAAAGAAAATTTACGAGAGAATTGACGGTATAATACCCAACCACCTATAAAGATTAATCCTCTAATTAAGAAGCCCCAAATATTTAACCATCCAGATTTTCCTTGTATTAATTTATCGTGAGCTACTACTTCTGGATCCATCCAAACAAAAATGTTGTTGTGCCCTAAAAAGTGAGACGCTGCTGCTATAGCTAAAACTATTAAAGCTCCTGGTAATAAGTAGGCTGTAATACCTTCCATTACTCTAAACAATACTGGTGACCATCCAGATTGCGATGCCCATTGTACTGCGTAAAAAGCTAAAGCACCTAATGCAATCATCATAAAAAAGAAAGCTGCTACATATAATGCTGCCCATGGACGATTTGCTATTTGATGTTGAACATGTGTTACATGTTTTGTGTGTGCATCTTCGTGGTTTGCATCTGCTGCTTCAACTGCATGTTCTCCACCATGCTTTCCTTTTGTATGTGTTTCGTCTGCTGCATGATTGGCATGTGCGTCTTGAACAGCATGATCTGCTACTTCACCATGACCACCACCATGATGTGCTTCTTCTGCTAACATCGTTTCTACATCTTGAAAAGATGGATGAGAGGTCATAAAACCGTATCCAACACCTAATAATCCTAAAATGATTAGTGCAATAGAAAAAGTCTTTAATTTATTTGAGAATGTGTACATATCTATATATAAACTTTATATCTTCTTATTTTTCTAAATCGGCTTTTAATTTTAATACATAAGCCACAACTTGCCAACGTTCTTCTTCATTAAGTTGGTTTGCATAAGAACCCATAGCATTTTTACCATAATAAATAGTATGATAAATACTACCTGCGGTAATTGCTCTACCTACATCGCTATATGTTGGAATTCCTAATATTTTTTCGCGCTTAACTAAGTTTCCTTTTCCGGCACCTTTGTTACCATGGCAAATACCACAATAGATATCGTAAAGTTCTTTAGCTCTAGCTTCGTCATACGCATCTGCTTTTAACGGGCTTTCTAAATTTGCTTTAGCTTCTAAAAATCCATCAGTTGTATTTGGTATATCAAAAGGAGTATATCCTCTAGGTATCGTTCCTTCTGCAGGTAATTGTGCTTCTACTCCATTTGCAAATGCGGTAGATTCACCATAAGCCTCGTATGGTACTGGTTCGTACATATTTGGCATAAATTGGTAGTTGGGTCTAGAGTTTTTATTACAAGACACTAAACTACCAGCTACTAGTACGAATACAAATATTTTTATTAAATGCTTCATATTAATGTTCTTCATCTTTATCAATAATATTAACTTCTACTGCACCAGTTTCTTTTAATAAATTGGTTAATTCATTTTCGTTATCGTGAACTGCAATTTCCATTAAAAAATGGTCGTCTGTAGT
Organism: Oceanihabitans sp.; assembly: GCA_049614585.1. GTDB lineage: Bacteria > Bacteroidota > Bacteroidia > Flavobacteriales > Flavobacteriaceae > Oceanihabitans. The sequence goes on along the minus strand of JBMZDY010000009.1, from coordinate 320 downwards.
TCTTGGGTCTGGATTTTCAGCATTTTTAAATGGCCACATTCTACTACGTAAGTAAAAAGTAATTACCATTAAATGGGCTGCAAAAAACACAGTTAATTCAAACATAATTGGCACGAATGCTGGCATATTTTCGATATAACTAAAACTTGGTTTTCCACCAATGTTTTGTGGCCAATCTTCAATCATGATAAAATTCATCATTAATATTGCCACTGTTAAACCAACACATCCATACATAAATGAAGTGATTGCTATTCTTGTTGGAGCTAATCCCATTGCCTTGTCTAGTCCGTGAACTGGAAAAGGGGTGTATATTTCTT
>JBMZDY010000008.1:0-24272 GCA_049614585.1 Oceanihabitans sp. | reverse complement strand
AAAATTAAAAAACGGCTTAGAGCTAACTTTAAATGGCGAAATTACTTCGGTACCTTATATTAGAATGACCTTGGCATTGCTAAACCAAATAGGAGTAGAGACAACCTTTGTAAATAATACTATAGCAGTAAAGCCAAAGCCAGAAATAGAAAAACAAAAAATTATTGTAGAGTCCGATTGGTCTTCAGCTTCCTATTATTTTAGTATTATTGCTTTAAGTGCTATAGGAACAAAAATCTCTTTATACTCTTATAAAGAAGATTCTTTACAAGGCGATTCTGTATTAGCAGAAATTTATTCGCAATTTGGAGTAAAAACGATATTTAACAAAAATCAAATTACCCTTCAAAAAGAGGTAGATATTGCAAGTCAATCGGTAATTAATTTAAATTTATCCAACTCACCAGATATAGCACAAACTATAGCAGTATCTTGTTTTGGATTAGGAATCGCTTGTAAACTTACAGGATTACATACCTTAAAAATTAAAGAAACCGATAGATTAGTAGCTTTAAAAACCGAATTAGAAAAACTAGGTGCTTCTGTAGTAATAACCGAAGACTCTTTAGAATTAGCAGCGACAAAGCAAATAAAAAAAGATATTGCAATTGCAACCTACCAAGACCATAGAATGGCAATGGCATTTGCACCTTTAGCATTAAAAACCTCTATTATTATTGAAGATTCGGCTGTAGTTTCAAAATCATATCCAACATTTTGGGAAGATTTACAAAGTATCGGATTTAAAGTTTTTTAAAGATAATTGGCTAAATACTTGACAACCCCTACTTTCAGATTGTATATTTGCAATCTTGCAAAACGCATTGCAAGATTTATACTACTATATGCAAACATATAAAATGAAATTGTCCCATTTTCAATTCGAGTTACCAGAAGAACTTTTGGCCGAATTCCCATCAGAACATAGAGATGAGGCTCGATTAATGGTGTTAGACAGAGAAAAGCAAACTATAGAACACAAACAGTTTAAAGACCTTATAAATTACTTCGATCAAGACGATGTAATGATACTTAATAATACCAAGGTTTTTCCAGCACGTTTATTTGGTAATAAAGAAAAAACGGGAGCAAGAATTGAAGTGTTTTTATTACGCGAGCTAAATGAAGAACAACGCCTTTGGGATGTATTAGTAGATCCAGCACGTAAAATACGTATTGGTAACAAGCTTTATTTTGGTGAAGACGAAACCCTAGTAGCTGAAGTAATAGACAATACTACATCTAGAGGAAGAACCCTTCGCTTTTTATACGATGGTTCGTATCAAGAATTTAGAAGAAAACTTACCGAGTTAGGCGAAACACCATTGCCAAAATATATAAAAAGAGAAGTAACACCCGAAGACGAAGATAGATACCAAACCATTTTTGCCAAAAAAGAAGGAGCAGTAGCAGCACCAACTGCTGGTATGCACTTTTCTAGACACCTTTTAAAAAGGTTAGAAATAAAAGGAATCGATTTTGCCGAAGTAACCTTACACGTAGGACTGGGTACTTTTAATCCAGTTGAGGTTGAAGATTTATCGAAGCATAAAATGGATAGCGAAGAAGTAACAATAGAAGCACCAGCTGTTTCTACTATTAATAACGCTATAAAAAATAAAAGAAGAATCTGTGCTGTAGGTACAACAGCAATGCGTGCTGTAGAAAGTTCGGTGTCTTCTAACGGGACTTTAAATGAATTCGATGGTTGGACAAACAAATTTATTTTTCCTCCTTACGATTTTAGTATTGCTAATTGTATGATTACTAATTTTCATACACCAAAATCAACTTTATTGATGATGGCTTCTGCTTTTGCTGGGCACGAGTTTATTAAACGTGCATACGAAGAAGCAGTAAAAGAAAAATATAAGTTTTATAGCTATGGCGATGCCATGTTAATTATATAAGCAACAACGTATTTTATAATAAATTTTGAAACTCTTGTAAACTTTAATCAAACAAAGTTGCAAGAGTTTCTTTTGTTTAATAAGTACAGTATTCGTTTTCTTAAGGCTATTAAATAAGCTATAGTTAATAGATGAATACAAATTCGTAAATCGAAAATCGTTTTACTACTTTTGCAAAGCAATGGCAACAACAAAAAAAGATATACGCGCATTAAGTAAAGAAGAACTTCGAGAATTCTTTGTAAATAATGGCGATAAAGCATTTCGTGGAAATCAAGTGTACGAATGGCTCTGGAGTAAATCGGTGCATACTTTTGAAGATATGACCAATATTACAAAAGAAACTAGAAAAATGCTTCACGAAAATTTTGTAATTAATCACATACGTGTCGATACCATGCAAAAAAGTAGCGATGGTACTATTAAAAATGCAGTGCGATTGCACGATGGTTTAATAGTAGAATCGGTACTAATACCAACAAAAACTAGAACAACAGCTTGTGTATCTAGTCAAGTAGGTTGTAGTTTAGACTGTCGTTTTTGTGCAACAGCTCGTTTAAAGCGCATGCGTAATTTAAACCCAGACGAGATTTACGACCAAGTAGTTGCTATCGATAAAGAAAGCAAATTATACCATAATAAACCTTTAAGTAATATTGTATTTATGGGCATGGGCGAACCGCTCATGAACTATAATAATGTGTTAAAAGCAATCGATAAAATAACTTCGCCCGAAGGTTTGGGCATGTCTCCAAAAAGAATTGTAGTGTCTACTTCTGGTGTGCCTAAAATGATTCGAAAAATGGCAGACGATGGTGTAAAATTTAAACTAGCAGTTTCCTTGCATGCAGCTAGGCAAAATATAAGAGAACAAATAATGCCTTTTGCAAAATCGTTTACTTTAACCGATTTACGGGAAGCATTACAATATTGGTACGCCAAAACTAAAAACAGAATTACTTACGAGTATGTCGTGTGGAAAGGAATTAATGACACCAAAGAAGATGTAGAAGCACTTATTGAATTCTGTAAGTTTGCGCCTAGTAAAGTAAATTTAATAGAATACAACCCTATAGACGATGGCGAATTCCAGCAAGCTAGTAGTCAAGCTATAGATATGTATGTTAACTTACTAGAACGTAATAAAATTACGGTTACCGTAAGGCGCTCACGAGGAAAAGATATTGATGCTGCTTGTGGGCAATTAGCAAATAAATCGTAATAAAATAGTAATAAATAAAAAAGTCCTTTTTTCAATTGAAAAAAGGACTTTTTTATTTATTCTAAAGTTTTATTAGAATAGAACGATTTGTATTACTGAACCGTATTTGCTCTATTATCTTCTATATCTGAAGCTTCTTTTAAAGCATTATAAAGTCTAGTATCTATAGCGGTTTGTTTTTCGGTTGCTACTTGATTAGCAAAAGCTTGGTAGTTGTCTAATTTTACAGCTGGAGTTACTTTGGTAACTTGAACCATATACACACCATTATCACCAACAATTAATTTAGAAGTTTCTCCTTCTTTTAATCCAAAAGCAGTACCTACAACTTTAGGCTCTTTACCAACACCAGAAATAGTTGGAGTATTCATGTTTATTGCAAGAGCAGCTCTTACAGTTTGGCTTTCTGCTGCAGCAAGATCTTCTAGTGTAGTAGCAGAAACTCTACTTTTAATTAATTCTGCTTTTTTCGCATTACGAATAGCAGGTAAAGCAGTAATAGAAGCATCTTGTGTGCTCATTAAGCCTGCTGCTTTAGATGCGCTTAATTGTGCTATTACAAATCCGTTAGTAATACCAAATTTCTTGATATCGCCTACTTTTGCATCTTCTTCAAAAGCCCAACGTACTATTTCTCTTTGGCTGTTTAATCCTGGAATATTTTCGTCTAATACTTTAATTCCATTAACTGGACGTATGCTATAATTGTTTTCTTTTGCAATTTCTTGGAAATCTCCTTTTGCTACTGCATTTTCAAAACTTGCAGCATCTCTAAATACTTTAGAAATGGTAGCTTCGCTAGGTTCAATTTTTCTAGCAATAGTTCCAACTTTTACAAAACGTTGTGGGTTTTTTTGACCTAATATTTCGATTACGTGATAACCAAATACTGTTTCTATAACACCAAAATCTCCTTTTTTGTTTTCGAAAACAAAATCTCTAAATTCTGGAACCATTGCATTGTAAGTAAACCAATCTAAAACACCTTCTTTTTTATTACTCACTTTATCGGCAGAGAATTCTAATAAATTAACAAACTTAGAAGGAGAAGACTTCACAATAGCCATTAAGCTATCTGCTGTAGTTTTTGCTTGTTCTTTTGTTTGTGTGGTAGTTTCTGTAGCAGAACGCGATCCTAAGAAAGGAATTAATATGTGTCTTGCTTTAACCGAGTCTGGCATTTGCTTTACAGCAATTACTTTCGATATTTTAAAGTGGTTTTGGTCTTTGTAAGGGCCAAATACTTCGTTTACTTTTAAGTTAAAAATACTATCTGCAACAGCAGTTGGTAATTCGTTTTTAAGTACATAACGATCGTTAAACTTAATATCGGAATTTGCATTAATATAAGCTTCGTTGTTGGTTACATTTAAAAAACTATTAATAGTATCGTTTCTTTTTGTGGTTTCGTTATATACAACTTGGCTGTTAAGTAGGTTGGTTAAATTTTGTTTAATAGCATTTTCGTCTTCTAATGAAGCAACCTCGTTAAATTGCACGTAGTTAATATTTCTTTGTGCTTCAACTTCGTATTTCTTTTTATTGGCATTTATATACTTAGAAATATCTGCATCGCTTACATTAATTGTACTATCTGCTATAGAAGAAAAAGGAATCTGCACATATTTAATATCTACAATATCGTTTTCTAATTTGTGTTTTAATTCGCCTTCTGCTAAGGTGCCTACCATTCCAGCTTTCACCATATTGGTGTAGTTTTGGTTTAATGCATTAGAAGCTACATTTGTTTCGTAGTCTACCCATTGTTGGTATGCGATATTAGAAGTTTCTTTTAAGTTAGCGATATACTCGTTAAGTTTGTTTTCATCAAAAACACCAGCATCATTTTGAAAATCTGGATTGTTTGCTAAGTTTGTTTTTAGCAAGTCGCGCATTTGGTCTTTTTCTACTGTAAACCCTAATGCATCAAATTGAGTTTGCATTACTGCTTGTCTTACTTCTTGTTCCCAAACACGATTCATTGCTTGTGTGCTTGTACCACGATTACCTAATTGACGTTGCGCTAATTCTACTTTTTGTAAAAAGTCTTGACGGGTAATATCTTTCCCGTTTATTGTTGCTACAACATTAGAAGTCTTATCGGTAAAGCTCGCGCTACCATCGAAAACTCCAGATAATATAAAAGCAAATAATGCAAGTGCGATTACTAGTATTAATACTAAAGATTGTTGTCTAATTTTATTAAGAATTGCCATTTTTGGTTTAATTTTTAAATTCTGTATATAGTGCGCGAAAATACTATATTCTATTTAATTATAAAAGGGTTATTTGCTATTTGTTTACGGTTCGTTCCTGTAAATTTTGAATTTATGTTATTTATAAAAAAATCCCTAAAGCTACAATTGCTTTAGGGATTTAAAATTATAAGGTTTGGTTTGTTTAATAAACTACCTTTTTCGCTTTTTCGGCGCCGTTAGTAGTTATCGCTTTTACAATTAAAGTTCCATTAGTTGGTTTTAAACTTTCTAGCTTAAACTCTAATGCATTTATATTAGTATGATTTGCTAATACACGACCTAAAATATCGTAAACAATAACCGATTTTATAGGAGATTTACCAGAGGTTACTTTAATGTAATTATTGGTAGCAATTATTTCTAAATTGTTTACTGCATCTACAGTATCTACACCTAAAGTGTTATTCATATATCTTAAAATAAATCGATCGTGACGTCCAATTCCAGCGGTAAATGTATACGGGTTAGCACGTAAATCGTGTACAACACCAAGCTCTAAATCTTCTAAGAAAATGTCTTGACTATCGTTTGTAAACAATCCATCGGCATTATTAATACCTATGGTATGCATACCAGCTTCTGTTGTAATAACTCCCATTGGTACCATATCCTCCTCGTTAAAAGGAAGTCCACGCCCTTGAATAACCATTCTTTCATTATCTAAAATCGAGAATATATTCATAGAGTTTAAATCGGTGCTTTTCGCATCGTATAAACGATCTTCTTGATTTGTTGCCCCTCCAATATACCCAATCATAGTATTATATACCTCTTCAGAAGGAGATACTAGAGTAAACCACAATCGGTGTTTTTCTGCTGTATCGTCTGGGTTAAAGTTATTACCTGTTGTTCTGTAAAACTGGCTATTACCATAATGATTATAGGTATTAGGACCAGTTGCAGTATAACGCATATCATTTGTAAAAGTAAGCACATCGTTGTTTGGTGCTGTACCTCCAGAAACGTGTTCTGCCAATACCATAAAGCCTTGACCAGATGCAATATTTCCTTCAAATCCTAGTACGGTTCCACCAGATGCATTATAAACAATATAATCGCTTACCGAATAATTGTTGGAATAATCTTGGTAGAATTGTGGTGTACCACTAGGGCTTATTGGTGTGCCATGCGTCCATACTCGTACACTACCAGTAATATTCGTGTTTGCCGCTAAAAACTTATCGGCATTTAAAGAAGAAGGATATGGGTTACCAATAAGGTTCCAGTTATCGTCGTCTCTAGTAGAAGGTTTGCTAGGGTTTAGGCCTGTATACGTAGCAGCTAAATCGTAATCACCACTTTGAATAGGTGTAGTTAGCGTACCATTATTTACTTGGCCAATAAAACTAGCTGCAGCGTTTCCATTTATGCCAGTACGTTTTATATAGCCTTTACCAACTACCATATTTCCACTAGCGCCAGCCCAATTACCGTGGGCTCCAATACCATTTCCTGGAATTGTAGGTACCCAACGGTATCTTGCATTTCCTGGTACGCCAGTAATATTGTAACCTGTTACAGGTGAAGACCAGTATACATAATCGCTACTAATAACAGGAGCACTTTCTCTATCTATGGTACCGTTTCCAGTATTTGCAATATCGTTTATTTGTATTAAGCTACCATTGTCTTCTACAACAAAATCGCCGGTAGGTTCAATTTCTAAAAAGTCTACTATAGTAAGGTTTCCATTTGGTTCTACAGTTAAACCACCTCCATCACGAACACTTACATTTAGTGCTTCCCCGTGTGTACTGCCATCGATTATACCACTAAATGTATCTGGTATAATAACGCAATTGTCGAGGGTAGGTACTCCAGCAGGTTTCCAGTTGTTTGGGTCGTTCCAGTCGGTACTACCATTATCTTCAACAAAGTATTTGGTGTTATTAGTAATGGATATATTAGAACTTACATCGCAACCATTAGTCATTGTTGCTGTAGCAACAAAAGAAAAAGAAGGTAACTGTAATTGTGTAGGTGTTGGTTTAACATATACTGCACTTACTGTTGTACCTGTAACATATGGAATAGTTGCAGCAGCATCTGTAAAAGCATCTATTGTAGTTGCACTAGTCCATGCGAATGAGGACGTTAAAGGAGTTGTTCCATAAAGCTGTACATTATCTATAGCAACTCCATCACACCAATAGTTTGCATAATATTTTATTCTAACTTTTAAGTCTGCTACACCTATATATGCACTTAAATCTATAGGATTTTCTGCATTAGTAAGATCTTCTAAACTTGTAAAGGCTGTACCATAACCAACATCATCATTATAGGTTTTAACTGTAGTCCAAGCTCCTCCGTTTGCAGATACTTCTACTGTAACATCTTCCGGAATGCCTACATTAAATAAATAACGTGAAAAATATATGTCGAAACTTAAAGTTAAATCTGTAAAAAGTGATGCATCTACACTAGCTGATTCTAATGCTGTTTCTGTAATAGCAATATTTGGGACGTCGGAAGTTGCCATAACAAAATTATTTGATCCAAATCCAGAAGATATTGCTGGAAACCATACTTGATAAGCTGGGTCTGTTGATGGCACAAAAGTACTTGTTCTATTTTGCCATTCTGTATCTCCGTTTTGGTTATTTTGAATGTTATTTACACTAAAAACTCCTAAACCGCCGCCTTCAAAATCTTCATCTATTAAATATGCAACCTCATCTGTGGCTGTTGCTGTAATTTCAATAATATTATCCTCACCACATACAATTGGTGTTGTAGGTGTAAAGGATAGCGTTGTTACTTGATTAACAGTTACTTTAATTTTAGTTTTAACTGTAGACTCGCAGGTGCCATTATCTGCTGTAACATAATATATGGTAGAACTATTTATTACTGGTGTAGTCCATGTTCCTGATGTAGTCGTTGCAAAAGGAGTTGTATCATTTTCATTAGCATACCATTTGTATTCTACAGTTGATGCGCTACCAGTAACCACTAAATTAGCTGTTCCTTCACCACAAATTGTAGGTTCAGTTATACTTGTTATTTTTGCATCACAACTTGGTACTACTGTAAAGTTATAATCTTCAGTTTCTCCGTATTCATTATAAGAACCTCTAGTATCAAAATCTTCACAAGCATCGAAATCATATGAATAATCAGGAATAATACCTGAAGTATTATAAAATCGTATTCTTAATCTGTAAACCCCAATAGCTTGATTGCTAGGAATAACAAAACCAAAAGTAGCACTAGTAGTTGCTACACCACCTGTATCGTAAACTTCTTCTGCATTAGAAAAAGCACCATTTCTATCCCAGTCCACCCAAGCTTTATAGTGTCCATTAAAATTAGCTTCAACAAATACATTAACACCTTCACCTTGTGCTTGTACAGCATTCGGTAATCCTGTAAAATCATCGTACCCAATAGTAGGGGTTGAAGAATAACCGTTATTGAAATTTTGTACATCATTTAATGTCCCAATAAACTCAACATCATCAATATAATGATCACTTTCGTCTATAGTAGAAGCTCCTTCACAATAGTTTGATGCTACAGGTGTAGTTGCGTTTCCAGTTAAAGGAGAAGTCATGTTATATAGAGGGCCACCGCTACACGCTACATTGTTATAAGAATAAACAAAGAAATAATAGGTTTGTGTAGGCGATAAAGAGGTAGCCGTAAAAATGGTATTATTATCTATATCAATTACTGTATTACCGGCGCCTAAAGTATCACCAATATTATAGGTTGTACCGTTTGTTATAGTTGGTGGAGTGCCAGAAGTATTCATTACTACCAAATAGTTATCTGGAACTGGAACTGCATCTGTAAAAGATGCTGATATGTTATTACTGGTAACACTAGTAAAGGTTAGCCCAGAAGGTTGCCCAGTTGGAGTTGAACAAGGAGTAGGAGTAACAACGGTTAGTGTGTAGTCTTCAGCTTCTCCTCTACCATTATCATAAGAACATGGGTCTGGTGAGGTAATATTCCAATCTATTAAAATACGCATTCTATAACTTCCTGCTGGTGTAGCAAGAGGTATAATAAATGTACCCGAAATACTATTTACAAAACCACCAGAAGTATATACTTCTTCCGCTGGACTAAAAATAGCATCATTATTATAATCTACCCATAACGAAGCGCCAAAATTTTGATTTCCATTTCCAAATTGACTAGAAAAAGCTACCGATCCACCCTGGGTTTGCGTTACTACTTGCGAAGTGTAATCGTTGTAGCCAGAGCCATTAAAACCAGTATTTAAATTAGAAATATCAGTTATGTTTCCTGTAGTAATAAAATCATCGATATATCTATTTACTTGACCTGGATGTGTTGGTTCGCAATACGTAACCATTAAGGTTGTATCGTTTCCTAATAGTGGGCTTGTACTTAAATAATCTGGCCCACCACTACAAGCGCTATTAAAACTATATACGTAAAAATAGTATGTAGTATTTGCCGATAAACCATTTGCAGTAAAAGTAGTGTTGGTGTCGGTGTCAATTACAGTTGCGCCACTAACGGTACTACCAATAGTATACGTATTTGTATCTGCAGGTGCTGGAGCAGGAGCAACGCCAGAAGTATTCATTAAAACTAAATAATTATCGGGTGTTGGGCTAGCTGCAGTAAAGTTACCTGTAATACTAGAATTTGTTACACCGCTAAAAGTAAGAGCTGAAGGCTGACTTGTAGGTTGGGTACAAGGAGTAAGGCCAATAACATTTAGCGTATAGTCTTCCGCTTCACCCCAATCAATAGTATTACAAGAATCTGGACTGGAATTTAGCCATTCCGACCTTATACGCATTCTATGTGCACCAACACTAGCTGTTAAAGGAATAGTAAAGCTAGACGTTAACCCTGTACTGGTGCCTTGTGGGAATTGTTCGCCAGCATCTGTAAAGTCTCCATCATCATTCCAATCTACCCATAGGTTAAAACCATAACTATAAGAAGGGGAGTCATAAAAAGCTGCAGTAAAATTCAAAATTCCACCTTGTATTTGTGAGGCAGATTGTGCCGTAAAATCACTATAACCAGCAGAAGTAGTTCCAGCGCCAGTGTTATTGTTTGTAATATTTGTTAACCCACCAGTTGTACTAAAATCATCAATATAATCAGAAGTATAAGACGATACTGGAGTACAATAGCTTAAAGGGGTTGTGTCGTTTCCAGTTAATGGCGATGTGGTAAAATAATCAGGACCTCCTGTACACGCGTCATTAAAACTATAAATAAAGAAATAATAAGTTGTATTAGGGGTTAAACCAGTAGCGGTAAATGCAGTATCGGTATCGTTATCTATTACGGTTGCACCTCCTACTGTACTTCCAATGGTATAGGAATTAGTGTCTACTGGTGCTGGAGCAGGAGTCACACCAGAAGTATTCATTAAAATTAAATAATTATCTGGAGCAGGTACTGCAGCAGTAAAACTACCAGCAATTGTAGTGCCGGTTATCGCACCAAAAGTTAGTCCAGTTGCTTGTGCTGTAGGTTGTGTACACGCCGCTGGTGTAAAACACGAAATGCTTAAATCGAATCCAGAACAATTATTAGAACCATCTGCATAAAACTGAACGGTTAAAGAGCCTAGGGTAGAGGTTGTTAAGGGTACAGCAAAAGAGTTACATGCAGTTCCAGAGCCATGTGGGGCACCGCCCCACAATACAGTTCCTCCTGTACCTACACCATCATATATTGTAAGGTAGTCCCAACCACCTTCTGTAATAATAGTACCAGAAACTTGTACTAAACTACCTCCCGTAGTTGGGTTTAGTACCGTATACCCATTTGAACTATTTGCATAGTTACCTGTACTGCCTCCGCTATCGTAAAGATTTCCTGAACAAAGCGTATAAGAGTTGTTTCCTGAAGCCGGAACCATGTTTTCTGGAGTTAATGTAGTTTGGTTTCCAGTATGCGGGGTTGTACTTAAATAATCTGGTCCACCAGAACATGCATCATTAAAACTATAGATAAAGAAATAGTATGTAGTACTATTGCTAAGTCCAGTTGCTGTAAATGTAGTATCGCTATCGTTATCTACAACAGTTGCTCCACCAACGGTACTACCTATAGTATAAGAATTTGTATCTATAGGAGCAGGAGCAGGAGCCACGCCAGAAGTATTCATTAAAACTAAATAATTATCTGGAGCTGGAGATGCAGCTGTAAAATTACCAGTAATACTAGTAAGTGTTGCTGCTCCAAAAGTTAGTCCAGTAGCTTGTGCTGTAGGTTGCGAACAAGGTGTAGAAGCTAAAACATCAATATAATAATCTTCAGTTTGTCCATAACCACTTCCAGGAGTACATGCATCTGTAGCATATAAAGGACCTGTATCATATCTTTTTATAATTCGCATGGAAGTTGTACCAGGTGTGGCTCCTGCTGGAACTGCAATTGTATTAGTAGCTGGTGTGCCATTGCCTGGGTTGTTGTTTATTGTTCCAATATTATAACGTTCGGTAGTATTGTTAAAGGTACCATCTTGATTCCAATCGAAAAAAGCTGTAAATGAATTTTGATAAGCACCTCCTGTATCCCCATTAAGAGATATAGCATAGCTTGATCCTGCATTTACTGTTCCTGTAGGTGTGCAAATATATTCGTGACTACCACCAGTAGTGCCAGCTCCTGTTGTATTATTAATTCCAGCAAAAGTTACATTTGTAATCGCTTCAACTGCAGTTCCATATGTGATTCCACAATATGAATTATTACATGTAATGCATAAAGTACCATACATTGGCCAATTAGAATTCCATCTTTGTATACGCACTCTATATTTGGTGCCTGGAGTAGTCGCATAGGTAATGGTTTCTGCAACACCATAACCCCCACCATCTGCACAAGTTAGAGCAGCCATAGTAGTAGAACAGGTTCCTGTAAATAAATGCAATATAGGGTCTTGAGTTCCAGTAGGTGTATATGTAATTGTAGTTGAATTAGTAGTAGCTGTAAACCAAGCCCATCCATCATCTAAATCTGCACTGTTGCATCCTGCAGCACCATTCCAATAATCATTATTTGTGTTTGTATCCATATTAACACATTGTCCTACAGTAACTTCAGACCCTGCTAGGTCGTCACAAGTATAAGACTGCCCATAACTATACCCTGTTAAAAACAAGGCGAAGAGGGCAAAAAGTAATTTGGTTTTGTTAAGAATTTGGTTACTTATATAAGTAGAATTGTAGATTTTTTTCATGCTATTTGGGGTTTGCGTTTAATCTAATGGTTAATTTGCTTGACGCCTTTTAAAAAAGGTAGCAAGAGGTTAAATATAAAATATTTTATTAAAAATTTCAAAATAATTTATAAAATAAGTTAAAAAATTGATTATTAGCTAATTGACTAATAATTTGTGTGCTGCTAATTTAAAGAATGGAGTAGTTTTTTTTATTCTTTTTTATAAGAGGAAAAACTTCTATTTTGTTAGTGTTTGCAGTATGTTAGGTGGTGAGTTGTTGTGTTTCTATCACAGCTTGAAACAAAAACTAACGAATAGGAAAGTTTAATAAATAAAATTTAATCTTCTTCCAGTAGCTTTAGTGCTACCAAATCTATTTTTGTATTGGAGACTTCTAGAATGGTAATTTGCAAGTGGTTTATAAGTAAAACTTCGTTTTGTTGCGGTATTTCTTGGGTATGTGCAATTATTAAACCACTAAGGGTTTCGTAGCTTTCTTCTTCTGGAAGGTTTAGTTTGTAGGTTTCGTTTAAATAATCGACCTCCAGTCTTGCAGAAAAAGTAAACTGGTTGTCGTCTATTTTTTCTTCTATTAAATCTATGGTATCGTGCTCGTCTTCAATTTCACCAAAAAGTTCTTCCACTATATCTTCAACCGTCATAATCCCAGAAGTGCCACCATATTCGTCTAGTACAATTGCAATGCTTTTTCGTTTTTTAATAAGTACGTTTAGCACATCGTTTATTAGCATGGTTTCGGGTACAAACTCTACAGGTCTTACTATAGATTTTATGCTTTTGGGTTTTTTAAAAAGCTCGAAAGCATGTACATAGCCTGTAATGTCGTCTATGTTTTCTTTAAAAACAATTATTTTAGAGCAGCCGGTTTCGGTAAAGGTTTGGTTAAGTGTTTTTATGCTTTCTTGCTGTTCTACAGCAATTATTTCGGTTCGCGGGACCATTACTTCGCGAGCTTTTACTTCGGAAAATTCTAGTGCATTTTGAAAGATTTGAATTTCGGAATCTACCTCATCGTGCTCTTCTACAGCTTCCATTTGCTCGCTAATATAATTCCCAAGTTCTACTTTTGTAAATGCTAACTGTATTTGATCGCCTTCGGTTTTAAAGAATTTTTTAAGAACGCTGTTAGAAATCCATAAAACAAAATTAGAGATGAAGTTAAATAGGATGTAAAAAAAATATGCAGGTAAGGCTAGTATTTTTAATAGAGAATTAGCATATACTTGAAAAAATACTTTGGGTAAAAACTCTGCAGTAATTAAAATTACAACGGTAGAAATTATAGTTTGACTTAGTAAATTAAAATCGGTTAATAATACCTGCAGCAAATTAGAATTTGTTGGTAATAACGATTGAAACCAACTTAGTAACAAATCGCCCATAAAAAAACCATAAATTACTAAAGCTATATTGTTTCCAATAAGCATGGTTGCAATAAATTTTGAAGGTTTTGCAGTAAGTTTGGCTAATACTTTTGCTAAAAAACCATCTTGTTTTTTTTCAATTTCAATATGAATTTTATTGGAAGACACATAAGCAATTTCCATCCCTGAAAAAAAAGCAGACAGTAATAAGGATACTATTATGATGCTAACAATAGTAGTCATTTATTTATTTTTATTATCGAATTTCCTGCCAAATTTACGCCTAAAAAAGAACATAAAAATTGCTAGAGCAGTAAATAAAAGCGATAAGTAAGCGCGGTTTCTATCGATACTCCAATTGCTTATTGCATCGTATAAAAAAAGTGCTCCAAAGATTAAGTATGCGTATTGAAAAAGCTTAAATATTTTCATTGCTGTTGGTTTTGTTTTGTAAAACAAAGGTATTAAAAAAAGCAGTTATAATTTGTGTTTATTTTAGACTAAAGTACTAGGCTTAAATTAAGCTTCATTTTAAAGAATTATTTGTGTTTTATGTAAAAAACGTAATTAAAAAATAAAGGAACCAATTTGTAGAAGTGAATAGAAAATTAAGTAAATTACTAACAATAAGTAATTTGTGGGTTTAAAAAATGTTTCTATGTCTAATACCAATAATACCATATTACATAATGTTGTGCCAGTTGCTACTGCTATTCCTGCTTTTGTTGGTTATACACAACATACTGCTATAAATGGTGTAAGTGTTTTACAAAAAGCAATACAAATAAACTCGTTGGCAGAGTTTTATTCTTTGTTTGGAAGCGAGCCTCCTAGTAGCAAATTTAAATTAGAATTAACACCAGCTAATCTCGATGTGCAATTAGCAGATGGCAATAGCTATATCCTAGAAGTAGAAAATGGGTACTCTAGATTATTTGGTGCTATACAATTATTTTATGCGAATGGTGGTTTAACTTGTATTGTTGTTAGCGTTGACGATTATAACAGCAAACCAGATCCTGTTGTTTTAAAAACTGGATTAGATGTTTTGTTACAGGAAAAAGAGCCTACTATTATAGTAATTCCAGATGCTGCCGATTTAGTAGACGAAAGTATACTTAGCAATACTGCAAATTATATGGCAAATAAATACCAACCTGCTTATGATTTACAAAGTGAGATGATTACTCATTGTGGCGAAAAAACGCAGAGTAGATTTGCTATATTAGATATTCCTAATGGGTTTAAAGAACCAACAAATAATACTACCCAGAGCATCGATGCATTTCGAGATAATGTAACTTCTGTATTGGCAATTTCTAATAGTTATGCTGCAGCATATTACCCGTGGTTAGAGACTTCTATTTTTAAGAAAAAAGCCATAACCCATCTAAATATTAGCGATGCTGCACTAGTAAAATTAAATACAATACTAAGAATAGAATTGGCAGCAGCACTAGATCCAGCCATAGATACACATGGCAAACTAGATGTTTTAATTTCTTATTTAACAAAAACAGCATTTAAGTCTACGGCTAGCACTGCAATACAATACGCTTTATTAACGCCAGAAAATCAAGAAAAAGAACAGGCGAATGCAAGTAAAGCGTTGTTGGCATTAAGTGTATCGTATTCAAAAATTCTAGATGTTATTTTAAAAAAGTTTAATTTAATGGCGCCTAGTGCAGCCATCGCAGGAGTGTATACTAGTGTAGACACGCAAAGAGGTGTTTGGAAAGCACCAGCAAATGTATTTTTGCAAAAAGTAATTGCACCAAGTATAACTGTAAATAAAGAAACACAAGAATATTTAAATGTTAGTAATAGTGGTAAATCTATTTGTGCAATTCGATTTTTTTCTGCTAAAGGAACCTGTGTTTGGGGCGCAAGAACATTAGAAGGGAATTCTAATGAATGGCGATACGTTAGTGTGCGTAGAACCATAATTTTTATTGAGCAATCTATTGCATTGGCACTAAAGCCATTTGCTTTAGAGCCAAACGATGCAAATACTTGGGTGCAAATAAAAGCAATGGTAGAAAATTTTTTATTAGGAATTTGGAGAGAAGGCGGTTTAATGGGAGCAAAACCTAGTGTTGCATTTGCTGTTACAATAGGACTCGGAAGCTCTATGACTGCAAATGATTTGCAATTAGGCGTACTGCGAATTTATGTGTCTGTTGCATTAATACGACCAGCAGAATTTCATGTTATTACTTTAACACAAAAAATGGCAGCACCTTAAAAATTGTGTTCTGCTATAAAGCTAATTACAAATTAAATCTTTAATCTCTTCAAAATTTAATCCACCATAATTGCCAGAACTCATTAATAGTAAGGCTTTATTATCAAAATTTTGTTTAAACAAAAAGTCTTTAAAATCTATTGGGTTGGTGTAAATAATTAAGTCTTCCCGCTGAAAAGCATTTGCAATTTGCTCGTGTGTTACTGCTTCTAGTTTTTTAATTTCTACCGCATGTGGCGAGTAAAAAACTACCGCAACATCTACAGCATCTAGAGCGCCTTTGTATTCTTTTAAAAATTCGGCATTTAAACTAGAATAGGTGTGCAGTTCTAAGCATGCTACCAAATTTCTGTTTTCGTATTGCTCTTTTACTGCTTTGGTAGTTGCGGCTACTTTACTTGGTGAGTGTGCAAAGTCTTTGTAGGCAACTGCATTAGTGCTTTCGGCAATTTTTTCTAAACGTTTACTTGCACCAGAAAAAGTAGCTATTGCTTCGTAAAAATCGTCTTCGTCTATTCCCATATGTTGGCAAATCCATTTCGCACCAGCAAGATTGTTTAAGTTATGCTTTCCAAAAACTTCTATAGGTAAAGGACCTTCTGGAGTTTCTAATAAGGTTTTCCCATTTTCTACGGTATAGGTTGGAGTTTGATATGGTAATTTTCGAATGGTGTTTTCGCTAGCTTCTACAACTTGTTTTACGGTTTCGTCTTCTGTGTTGTACGTGATGCTTCCGCCTTTAGTAATGCTATCTACAAAAATTCGAAATTGCGCTACATAATTCTCGTAAGTAGGAAACACATTAATATGGTCCCAAGCAATACCACTTAACAAAGCAATATTGGGTTTGTATAAATGAAATTTAGGTCTTCTATCTATTGGTGAGCTTAAATATTCGTCACCTTCTAAAACCATAAAATCGTTGTCTTCGGTAAGTTTTACCATAACATCAAAACCTTCAAGCTGTGCGCCAACCATATAGTCTACATCGCGATTATGGTAATGCATAACATGCAAAATCATAGAAGTAATAGTGGTTTTGCCATGGCTGCCACCAATTACAACTCTAGTTTTGTTTTTAGATTGCTCGTATAAAAACTCTGGGTAACTATAAATTTTAATCCCTAATTCTTGTGCTTTTAAAAGTTCTGGATTGTCTGCTTTTGCATGCATACCCAAAACAATAGCGTCTAAATTTGAAGTTATTTTTTCGGGAAACCAGCCAAATTCTTTTGGTAATAATCCTTGGTTTTTTAAACGCGATTTCGAAGGCTCGAAAATAGTGTCGTCACTACCTGTTACTAAGTATCCTTTGTTGTTTAAAGCTAAGGCTAAATTATGCATGGCACTTCCGCCTATTGCAATAAAATGTACATTCATAAATGTTGGTTTTTCAGCAAAATCAAAGATAGTTTTTTTGCTATTAATTCCCGAAAGTTTTTTAGTTATTTAATGCCTGTTTTTTGTAGTTGTTTATTTTGTTTTTTTCTGTTAGAAAGGCTTTTATGTCTGGCAGTTCTGTAATTGCTAGCTGTATGTGGTACAGTGCTTTTTGAATGTTTTTTTTATGAAAATATATTTGTGCTAGTCTGTAATTAGCCCAAGCCTTTGGCACCCCATCTTTAATGGTGTAATTTTTAAGATATTTAAGTAGGCATTTTTCTCCTTTAGCAAGTTGTATATTGTAACTAGCTGCAACTTTTCCAATTTGGTAATGTAAGGCGTTTCGCTGGTGTTTTTTTTGCGAGGCTTCTATCGTTTTTATTGCCTTGTTAGGTTTGTTTGAGTTTTGGTAAAAGGTAGCGAGTTTTTCGAAACAGGTTAGCGAGCCACCAATATTAATCGCCATTTTGTAGTATTTTTCGGCAGGAATAGGTTGGTTTTCATATTCGTAAATATAGCCTTTTGCTAAGTAGCCATCTACTTTAGAAATGGCCTGAAGCTCGTTTGCAAATTGCAAAGATTTTTCTAGGCTGCCACCAATTATACTAGGTAACTGCATATACAGTTCTACCAAAGCCCAACGTGTGTTTAAGTGTTTGGTGTCTAGTTTTGCTGCGGTTAAAAGCGCATTTTTTATATCGCCAATTAAGGTAAGTGCTTTTAGTTTGTTACTTTGTTTTGCATACATCGCCAAAGCGCCTCCATATTTATAATGGTAATTTGCGTTATTGGGTTTCGCTTCTACTAATTCTAGGTATTGCGTGCTTGCTGCTTCCCATTTTTTTTGGTAGGCAAGAGCATCTCCATAATGCTCTTTTGCTTCTAAGTTTTTTGGGTTATTAGAAACAAAACTAATTAATAAATTTTCTGCTTGTTGGTACTTTTTTTGTTCTAAAAAAAGCACAGCATTGTCTATACTGTTTTGGCAAAAACACCATATAGGAAAAAGTATGAAAACAATAATTAGTCGCATAGCCGCTAAGTTTGTAGCGCAAATATAATCTTTCGAAAGTTATATAAAAAACAGCTTCTTTACTTAAAAATAACTAACTTCCCTAAGTCAAACCTAATAATAACTAAATGTTAGTTTTTTGGAACACATTTTGAAGTTAGTTTTGGGTAAAACTATTAATATGAAAAAAATTGTCACTTTATTTATGATTATTTTATTTGCTAATTTTTCGGAAGCTCAAAACAAGGATTACCAAAATTTATGGAATAAAATTGCAAAATTTGAAAAAGAAGGATTAACCCAATCTGCTTTAAAAACAGTAGAGGAGATACATGCGAAAGCACAATCTTCTAGTAACTCTACACAAATTGTAAAATCGCTTTTGTATAAAAGTAAGTACACTTTAATATTAGAAGAAGAAGCACAATTAAAAATAGTTAACGATTTTAAAACGCAGATTCAGCAAAGTGCGCTTCCAGTAAAAAATGTTTTACAAAGCATGCTCGCCAATTTATATTGGGACTATTATAAAGCAAATCGATATCAATTTTATAATCGTACTAAAACGCAAGAAAAAGTAGATGAAACCGATTTTAGAACCTGGGATTTAGAAACGCTTTTTACAGAAATCAATACCTATTTTCAATATTCATTAGTAAATAAAGAAGTTTTGCAAAAAACAAACTTATCTAAGTTTGATGCATTACTAAACTTACAAGAAAACTCTAAAACCTATAGACCAACTCTTTTCGATTTACTAAGTAATAACGCCTTGGCATTTTTTCAATCTCAAGAGAATAGTATTACAAAACCTGCTTATAAATTTGAAATAGACAACGAGGCTTATTTAAGCGATATAGTTACTTTTTCTAAAGTAAAGATCGAGTCTAAAGATACTACTTCATTATCGTTGCAAGCACTGCAAATCTATCAGGAATTAGAACAATTTCATCTAAAAAATAATTCGGTAAAAGCATTAGTAGATGTACATATTAATAGACTTAAATATGTAAAGCAGCATGCTGTGTTTTTAAATAAAGACAAGTTGTTTTTGCAGGCATTACAACACCAAAGTAAGCACTTTAAAGGGAATGCAGTTTCTGGTTTATACGATTTTGAAATTGCTACATTATATGTAAAGCAAGGGCAAGAATACGTGCCAATTACAAAAACTGAAAACCAATGGAAAAACAAAGAAGCATTTGCGATTTGTAATGCCGTAATAGCAAACTTTCCAGAAAGTAAAGCTGCTAAAAAGTGTATCGGTTTACGTGATAAAATACTGCAGCAAAGCTTGCAAATTACTACCGAAAAACATTTGCCTCTAGATAAAGAAGCTAGGTTGCTAATACGTTATAAAAATATTAATGAACTGTCTTTTGGCGTATATAAAATTTCTGAAAATGAAATAGAAAAATTAAACAAAACCTATGCAAAAGGGGAGCAATTAAAGTTTATAAAAAAACTAGAGATAGTTAACAAATGGCAAAACAAATTACCTAATCAATACGACTACCAAACGCATACTACAGAAGTTGTTTTTCCAAAGTTAACAAACGGAAGATATATTGTATTAGCAAACCCATTAGACCACACAAAAACCTTTGCATACGCTTTATTACAAGTAACCAATTTAGCAGTAGTAGAAAGCTATGTTCATGGCGAAAACGTATTTCAAGTAATTAATAGAAATAACGGAAAACCAATTCCAGAAGCAAATGTTAAAGTTACTTTTTTAAACAATTACAATAATGCGAAAAACGTAGAAAATTTAATTACCAATGCTAAAGGAAAAGCAACAATTACTAAAAATATAGATCGTTCTAGAAATGTAAAAATAGAAGTAACTTATAAAAATGAAAAGGCCTTTTTTGGCAATTATTACATTCATGGTATCTCTAGAAATATAAAAGAAGATCAGGAAAATAGAATAGGGTTTTTGTTTACAGATAGAAGCATTTATAGGCCAGGGCAGACTGTTTTTTTTAAAGGAATAGCACTTAAAAGAAAAAAGAATATTTCGCAAGTATTACCAGGAACTAAAATTACAGTAACCTTAAAAGACGCGAATTACCAAGAAGTAAAATCGCAAACTTTTACTACAAATGCATATGGTTCTATACAAGGGGAATTTGTTTTGCCAAGCTCAGGATTAACAGGAAATCATTTTTTATCACTTACTTCAGAGCAAGTTTCTATAAGTGGCGGCGTCAATTTTTCGGTAGAAGAATATAAACGCCCAAAATTTGAAGCTAAATTTCTTCCAATTACAAAAACCTTTCAAGTAAACGATTCGGTTTTAATAAAAGGAAATGCAATTGCATATGCTGGAAGTGCCATTTCCGATGCGAAAGTAGTTTATCGAGTGCACAGAAAAGTGCAGAATCCTTCATGGTATTATTGGCATCGACCTTATTTTGTAAGTGCAGGTCAAGAAATTACACACGGCGAAAGTATAACAAATAGTAAAGGTGAATTCGAAATTAAATTTTTGGCACTACCAGACCAAAGTGTAGCAAAAAAAAGTTTGCCTGTTTTTCAATACGAAATACTAGCAGATATAACCGATGTTAATGGCGAAACTAGAAGTGTAACTACAATTGTAAATGTAGGTTATCATGCTTTATTGGCAAATATAATTGTGCCAGGAACTTTAGATAAAAACAAAAAAGATCATGAAATAAAAATAGATACAAAAAATTTAAATGGCGAATTTGTTTCTGCCAAAGGAACCATTAAAATGTATAAATTAATTGCTCCCAAAACGGTTTTAAGACCAAGAAGTTGGGCAGCACCAGATTATCAAAATATTACAGAAAATCAATTTAAAACGCTGTTTCCTAACGACGCTTATAAAAATGAAAACTCAAGTAATACTTGGGATAAAGGTACCTTAGTATTTCATAAAAAGTTTAATACTGCAAAGTCAAAAACTTTGGCGCTTAATAATATAAAAAACTGGGAGTCTGGTAAATATATTCTAGTTCTAGAAAGTATAGATAAATATGGACAAGAAGTAAAAGATGAAATTAAAATAGACTTATATAGTAATGCCGATAATACAATTGCCGACAATCAGTTATTTCAAATTTCAAGCAATAAAGAAAGTTATCAAGAAGGAGAAATTGCTATAGTAAATATTGCATCGGCAGCAAAAAATATATACCTAACAATTGCAATAGAAAAGCAACAAGAAATAGTAAAACAAGAAATAATCCGGTTAGATAATAATAAAAAAACAATTCGTATTCCTGTAGAAAAACAAGACATAGGAGGCTTTGTAATACACTATAGTTTTTCGGCATTTAATAGTTATACATCGGGGACATTAAATATAGTGGTGCCTTATCCAGAAACCCAATTAGAAATAGAAACGGTAACTTTTAGAGACAAGCTGCAACCTGGCGTAAATGAAACTTGGAGTTTTAAAATTAAAGGACCACAAGGCGAAAAAGTAAGTGCCGAATTACTAGCAAGTATGTACGATGCTTCGTTAAATCAGTTTTTGCCACACCAATGGCGTTTTAACCCAATACAGCAACCAAACTATAATTCGAATACTAGGTTAAACGCCAGAAATAGCTTTGGTGTAAGAGCATTTAAAGTGCATAATAAAAAGCAAATAGCGCAGTATAATAACACCCAGTTTTACGATGCGTTAAATTGGTTTGGCTTAAGTTTTGGTTACAATAACCAAGTGATGTTTAGTCAGAAAAGAAGGGCTTTAATGCCAAACGCAAAGCAAGTAGTTTCCGATAATTTAGAAGTTGCTGCATTAGAAGAATCTATTGTAGGGGAATTTGCTGGAGAAGGAATGGCTTCTAATCAAAATAATGTAGAAAAAAGCCAAGCAGATACTTCGTTAGATTTTAATAAAGTTACCATTAGAAAAAACCTGCAAGAAACCGCGTTTTTCTTTCCGCAATTACAAACAGATGCAGCTGGAAATGTAAGCTTTAGCTTTACAACTCCAGAGGCATTAACCAAATGGAATTTGCAACTATTAGCACATACCAAAGACCTAAATAGCACCATAACAAAACTAGAAACCGTTACCCAAAAAGAGTTAATGGTTATACCTAATGCACCTCGTTTTTTACGTGAAGGAGACGAAATTGTTATTCGTTCAAAAATTGCTAATCTTACCGAAAAAGCATTATCTGGTGAAGCTGTATTGCAGCTTTTCGATGCTTTAACCGGAGAAAGAATAGATAAAAAACTATTTACCGAAGCAGAAATACCAAACCCTAATTATACTGGTAATTATTCTGGCACATATGGTACAAGACAATTTACAGTAGATGCAAACGGTAACACACAAGTGTCGTGGTTATTATACATTCCAGACGACGTGCAAGCGGTACAGTATAAAATAATAGCACAATCTGGAGCATATAGCGATGGCGAACAAAATGCGCTTCCGGTTTTAAGCAATAGAATGTTGGTAACCGAAACGCTTCCAATGTGGATTCGCTCGAACGAAACCAAAACATTTACTTTAAATAAGTTAAAGGAAGCAACTTCATCTACTTTAAAGCACCATAATTTAGCCTTAGAAATAACAAGCAATCCGGCTTGGTATGCAGTGCAAGCGCTTCCGTATTTAATGGAATATCCTCACGATTGTAATGAGCAAATTTTTAGCAGGTATTATGCAAATGCCTTGGCAAGTCATATTGTAAACAGCAACCCGAGAATACAGGAAGTTTTTAACCAATGGAAAAATACCGAAGCACTACTTTCTAACTTAGAAAAAAACCAAGAATTAAAATCGTTATTAATACAAGAAACCCCTTGGTTACGAGATGCACAAAGTGAAACCGAACAGAAAAAACGAATTGCATTATTGTTCGATTTAAACAAAATGAAAAACGAATTAGCGTCGGCAAAACGTAAACTAGAGCAAAACCAAATGCATAATGGTGCTTGGTCTTGGTTTGCAGGCGGAAGAGAAAATCGTTACATCACACAACATATTATTTCAGGTTTTGGCCATCTTGCTAAACTTGGTGTCTTTCAGAGCAACAGCGAAGAATCTATAATTAATAATGCTATTTCATATTTAGACGATGCATTTGTACAAGAATATAAAGACATTAAAAAGTACAATAAAAATGTAGACTTAAGCAAAGACCATTTAAGTAACACGCAATTGCACTATTTATACATGCGAAGCTTTTTCCCAGAAATAAATAAAAGTAAAGAAGTACAAAACATTACCAATTATTACAAAACACAAATTGAAAAATATTGGTTGTCTAGAAGTTTATATGCAAAAGGAATGATGGCTTTAGTTGCAGAAAGATATGACGATAACCAAACGGCAAAAACAATTTTAAAATCTTTAAAAGAAAATAGTATTACTAGCGAAGAATTAGGAATGTATTGGAAAGAAAACACCAATTCTTGGTATTTGTATCAAGCGCCTATAGAAACACAAGCGTTGCTAATTGAAGCGTTTACAGAAGTTGGAATTAGCCTACAGAGCGAAGCGAAGAATATTAAGGATATAGACAATCTAAAAATTTGGTTATTAAAAAACAAGCAAACCAATCGTTGGAAAACTACTAAAGCTACAACCGAAGCTGTATATGCATTATTGCTTCAAGGAAGCGATTGGTTAAGCGTTACAGACTTAGTAGATATTGAAATTGGTAAGCAAGCAATAAATGCCAAAAAAATGGAA
>JBMZDY010000007.1:0-25300 GCA_049614585.1 Oceanihabitans sp. | reverse complement strand
ATTGGCAACGACTCTTCTTTTTTTGGTATGCTAGATACTGCTTTTAATAACAAAGTAAGCGATAATGTAGAAATTGAAAACCGTATTTATGTAAATATGGATGAAAATGAAAACGAAGCCATTATGGAGCCTGCCATAGAAAAAATAAAAGATATTGTTGCCCAAATGCCTGGTGAAACCCATGAAATAGAAGACTTTTTAAAATCGGTAATCCCAAAAGCAAAATACCATAAAAACGATTTAGAAGAAATTACAGCAGATTTTACTAAAATGCCAGTTTTTGATAAAGTAGAAAAAGCGAATGAAAAAATATCATTAAACGAAAAGCTAAAAGCAGGTGCTTTAAATATTGGCTTAAACGATAAAATTGCTTTTATAAAGCATTTATTTGATGGTAAAAACGAAGATTACGAACGTGTACTTTCGCAAATAAACACAATGAATTCTTTTGAAGACGCTAGTAATTTAATACAAAACATGGTAAAACCAGACCATAATAATTGGGAAGATAAAGAAGAAATAGAATCTCGATTTATGGAGTTGGTTGCAGCAAAATATATTTAATAGTTTAAATAGATCCAACTCGTTTTTTTATAAGCAATACTTTTAATTTCTAAAATGTAAAAATACGTTCCTATAGGAAGTTTTTCGTTAGCAGAAAACTGCATTCCTCTATTTGGTTTTCCATTCCAAGAGTTATTATAGTTTTCCATTTCGTAAACCAATACACCATATCTATTAAATATTTTTATATAATTTTCTCCATAATCCCTTATGCAAGGAATAACAAAAGTATCGTTTAACAAATCGTTATTAGGCGAAAATGCTTGCGGAATGGTTAAACAATTAGAAACTGTTACTGCTGCTTGCGACGAATTATTACTAGTATTCGTTTCTACTTCGTTTAATTGAAAAAGAGAAGCCGTATTTAGCAAATTTGTAGTTGCTACAACTTGTGCTGTAATAGTAAGTGTCTCTGTTTGATTTGGCAATAACAAAGGTAAAGACCATATGCCAGTTGCTTGATTATAGTCTCCATAACTAGTAGTAAATGTATCTAGCACATAACCATCGGGAAGCTGGTCTAAAACTTCAACAAGTGTTGCATTAGTAGTACCTAAGTTTGCAACTGAAATAGTAAAAGTTACCGTTTCGCCAATTTCAGCTTCTGTTAGATTTACATTTTTAAGTACTTCAATATCTACATTTACTGGCACAACAACAATTTGCACTTCGGCTGTATCTAAATTATTATTAGAATTTAAATCTGTTTCTTGTAGCTGTAAAAGAGAAGCCGTATTTAGCAAATTTGTAGCTGCTACAACTTGTGCTGTAATAGTAAGTGTCTCTGTTTGATTTGGCAATAACAAAGGTAAAGACCATATGCCAGTTGCTTGATTATAGTCTCCATAACTAGTAGTAAATGTATCTAGCACATAACCATCGGGAAGCTGGTCTAAAACTTCAACAAGTGTTGCATTAGTAGTACCTAAGTTTGCAACTGAAATAGTAAAAGTTACCGTTTCGCCAATTTCAGCTTCTGTTGGATTTACATTTTTAAGTACTTCAATATCTACATTAGAAGGATCTTCTACCACCTCTAAGGTGGCATAAATTTGCGAAGTATCGATATTATTTTGATCACTAAAGTTAGAAGCATCGTTAACATAATAATTTACTGTCGCCGAAACAACCTGAACCGAAAAAGTACAGCTGGCAACACCTTGTGGCATACTTAAATTAGAAACACCAACAAAAGTATCGCCAATAGTACCTAAAAATGTTGCAGTACTACCATTACTGTTTTCCCATTGCGGATTGGACGCTAATACCAAACCATTTGGTAAATTATCGGTAAACGAAATATTATTTTGAACTCCAGATGTATTTATATTATTAACAGTAAATGTAAGTGTACTTTCGTTATTAGTATAAACAAGGTCTGGTTGAAATATCTTAGAAACACTTGGTGCTAGAACTAAAACACTACTCACCGAAATATTCGTTTCTGGTGTTTGCTCTTCATTATTAATAATATTCGGAACCGCTTCGGCTGTATTAATAAAGGCACCTCCATAACTTGGCGCTGTAACAGGAATACTTATTTGAACAGTTGAGTTTTCTTCCATAAAAGGAATAATACCCGAAATAGTATTTCCCGAAATATTAAAACTTGTTATACACGTAGCATTACCAGAAGTTACTGTACAAGTTGGAGTGCCATTAAGTGTAAAAGCGTTGTCTAAAACATCTTCAAAATACACATCTACAGCGTTAGAGCTTACATTACTATTGGTAACATCTACAATCCAATTAAAGTTGTCGTTAACCGAAACCGAAGTAAATTCGGGAAAGGTTTGCACAATTAAGTCTACACAAGGCGCAAAATAAGTTGTAGAATTTGCTGTATTATTACTTGTGTTTGTTTCGAAAAAAGGCTCTAAAGCTGTAACCGAAACAATATTTTTAACAGGAATTCCGGTTAGCGAACATAAAGGTTGCCAATTAACAACCACATGAAAAGTTATAGCGCTTAAAGCAGGAAGCATTTTATTTTCAGTATCTAATACTTCCCAAAAAACATCGGGATTACCATCGTCGTCTGGTACACCATCAAAAGGCACACCTATATTAGCATTGGTAACTGTAAAACAACTTGCTGTTCCTGTTGTAGCAACACATTCTACCGAAACCAAAGTTGCAATTGCTGTTGTTGTAGTTACATAATCACTTAATGTAATATATGCATCAAATTCACTTAAATTAGAAACTTCAATCTCGTAGGCTATAGGTCCCCAAGCAGTTGTATTACTTGGCGAGCTACCTTCGGGTAAATCTGGAGAAATTTGTGTTTTTGTTATTGTTATATCACCAAAATCGCTAGTGCAAGGTGTATCTGGCGGCAAAATTAAATCTTCTTCATCAATATTGTTTGTTGGTTCGTGATCAAACAAATCTGGAGAACCTATACTAATACCACTTTTTACTTTTCCTATGTTATTATCTGGGTTAAACGAACATTCTGGATCTTTAAACTTTACAACCGTTTCTACAAGTACAGTCGCATCTACAGGAATAAAAAAATTGTTAGTAACCCAATAATCGCTAATTATCGAAAACGAAATGGTATCGCATAAATCGTTAGGATTGGTACTACTTATGCAAGTAACCGAAATAATTTCCCAATCTATTCCTGGCGAGGTATTTCTAAGGTATGCTATAGCGTTACTATCTATTGGGCCATTATTACAAAAGGTGGTTTCAAAAGTAACTTCTTCCTCAAAATTTACAATATTTGTTGCTGGGTTGGTTTGTATAGTATTAATACACAAATCGGTAGAATTACACAAATCTGCTTGTATTAAATTGGTAATTACTTCATTAGAGTTATTACTAGAAATATTTTCGTGATCTAATGTTAAATGAATATAATTATAGGTTGCTATTGGCAAATTTTCTATAGAACAATCTGGCTCAAGAAATTGATATTGCATTTCGAAAGTTAAAGCGCCACCCGAAACAAAAAAGTAACCATCGCTAAATTCTAAAATTACAAAATCGCCATTAGTTACTAATTCTATAGAATCATCTGGAATTGCTGGTAAATCAACACAAGTTGCCCCACCTGTTGCCTGTATACAATTTACAGATAAAGGCTTTATTATTGGCGAGCCATAACTAAAGGGCGAATTTACTCCTGCAAAAGCTGTAAAACCATCTAGCTCATAATCTATTACACTATTATTGGTTATAGTAAATTGGTAAGTAACAACATCTCCCCAAGCATTTATTGGCGTCCCAACAGTTGGAGTTATTTGGGTTAAGGAAACTGTAAAATCTACTACAACGTCAACAACATCTATAGAAATCACCGAGCTGTTATTAGATGTATTGGTATCGGTTGCATTTGGCGAATTTATAGTTGCAGTAGTAGCTATACCGCCAGTATATGTAGGTGCTCTAACAATAATTTTAACTTCAATGCTTGACGACATTGGCATGGTGGTAATTGTACCAGTTAAAACATTTGCGTTTAAATTAAAATTAGTAATTGGTGTTGCGCCCAAAGTTGCGTTTTGACTTATATAAGAAACAACAGTAACATCTGGGTTTATACTTTGCGAAAATTGCGCAGCAGAAGTAGTGTTTCCAGAATTACTAATGGTTACTAAATACTGAAATTCTTCATAAATATGTGCCTGCGAAATACTACTACCAGAAAGGTTTTGAGCTTCTACCGAAATAGATAGATCTGTAGATTGCCCATTCATATTAAAACAAATAAGAATAGCAACTATAAAAAATAACTTTTGGAGCATTGAAAAGCTTTTTTAAAGAATCATGAAAGATATAAAACTTTTCTATAAAGTAGTATAAAAGATTGTAAATTTGAATGAAAAATATCTTCTATGAAACTTTACCTTGTTCCAACACCAATAGGAAACCTTAAAGATATAACCTTTAGAGCAATAGAGGTTTTAAAACAAGTAGATCTTATTTTAGCCGAAGACACACGTACTTCTGGAAAACTATTAAAGCATTTTGAAATTGGTACACCAATGCAAAGTCACCATATGCACAACGAGCATAAAACGGTTGAAGGTTTAATACAAAAACTACAAGCTGGAAGTTCTATTGCGCTTATTAGTGATGCTGGAACTCCAGCAATTTCAGACCCAGGATTTTTACTTACAAGAGCCTGTGTCGAAAATAATATTGAAGTAGATTGTTTACCTGGAGCAACTGCTTTTGTTCCTGCATTGGTAAATAGTGGTTTACCAAACGATAAATTTATTTTCGAAGGATTTTTACCAGTAAAAAAAGGAAGACAAACCAGATTACTACTACTTGCCGAAGAAACCAGAACCATGATTTTTTACGAAAGTCCGCATAAACTAATTAAAACACTTGGTCATTTTGCGGAGTATTTTGGTGCAGAAAGGCAGGTTTCGGTATCACGAGAACTCACTAAAATGTTTGAAGAAACCATTCGTGGTACCGCAAAAGACGTTTTAGAACATTACACCAACAAACCACCAAAAGGAGAAATTGTAATTGTAGTAGCTGGAAAAAAATGATGGAAAAACTACTTCACGATATAAGTCAGTGTAAAATTTGCAAAGAACATTTACCATTAGGACCAAGACCTGTTGTAACTGCGCATCCAGAATCTAAAATTGTAATTATTGGTCAAGCGCCTGGAACAAAAGTGCATGTATCTGGAATACCATGGGATGACCAAAGTGGAAAAAAATTAAGGCAATGGCTTAATGTTAATGAAGAAGATTTTTACAACACTAAAAATTTCGCAATCATTCCAATGGGGTTTTGTTATCCAGGAAAAGCAAAAACAGGCGATTTACCACCAAGACCAGAATGTGCACCACAATGGCATGAAGCTTTACTAGAAAAAATGCCGAAAGTAAAATTGGTGCTTTTAATTGGCACATATGCACAAAAATATTATTTAAAAGAAAATTTTAAAAAGAATTTAACCGAAACCGTTAGTGAATACAAAGAGTATTTACCAAAATATTTCCCGATGCCGCATCCTTCACCAACCAATAGATTTTGGAGAAGTAAGAATCCTTGGTTTGAAAAATTGGTTGTGCCAGAATTGCAGAAGAAAGTTAAGGAGTTGATTTGAAAACTCATACTTTTCCTCTAAACAAAAAACCTAAACTACCTGTAATTATATACACTAATATTTGAAAAATTATGGTGTTGTGATAAATAATGAAAATTAGGAAATAATGTATAATGAGATTCAACGTCTTTCATGCTTCTCTCTCTCGGAATGACAACTAGATTTTTATCACAAAAAAAACCTTACTTCCGAAGTTTCGGAACTAGTAAGGTTTTATCTAATATCTAAAAGCGAAGCGATCTAGAATCTATCAAACATGTTTCCCAACTTCAAAACCATGTTTCCCTAAGTATTGATTACCACTATCTATAGCATCACCTTCAAGAGTTGTTCCCATAGAATCGTTCCAACGGTTTAAATAACCAAATAGTGAAATAACACCTAGCATTTCTACAATTTCACCTTCATTCCAATATTCGTGTAAACGTTTTTGTATGGTTGCATCAACCGCATTTGGCACTTGACTTGCAGCCAAACTAAAATCTAAAGCAGCACGTTCGGCATCGTTAAAAGCAGGATGAGTTTGGTATTCCCAAATATTATCTAATTGTTCTTGTTCGGCTCCATAACGTTCGGCAGCACGAATAGCATGTGCTTGACAATATCTGCAACCCGTAGCATTACTAGAAACCCAAGCAATCATTCGTTTTAAGGCTGAAGTTACTCGTCCTTCATTAGCCATAACCGCTTTGTTTAAGTTAATAAACGCTTTGCTAATGGCTGGACGACGTTGCATGGTTAATACCGAATTGGGGCAAAACCCAAGCGTTTCGTTAAAAAACGTTGCTAGTTCTTTGGTTTCTAAATCGTGTTCTGCTGATAATGGAGTTACTAATGGCATAGTCTATTTTTTTATGGTATTTTTGATGTACCAAGAAACAAAAAAAACTTCACAAATGACAAATAAAGTAATAACCCATTGGAAAGGAAATTTACAATTCGAGTCGGATAACCCAAACGGAAAAACCGTTTTAATGGATACCTCTCCAGAAAATGGAGGACATAGCTCAGGCTTATCGCCAAAAGCGATGATGCTTTCTGCTCTTGCTGGTTGTTCTGGTTTAGATGTGGTTTCGATTTTAGATAAAATGAAAGTTAAAATAGCCGACTTTAGAATGGATACTTCTGGCGAATTAACTAGCGAGCATCCTAAGTATTACCATAGTGTTTCTATAGAATATCATTTTTATGGCGAAGATTTAGACGAAAAGAAAATTAAAAAAGCTGTCGATTTATCGATAGACAAATATTGTGGTGTTATGGAAATGTTTCGAAAATTTGCAACCGTAAAAACAACTATTCATTATCATAATAAGTAGTTGCTTGTCATGCAGAGCAAAGCGAAGCATCTCAAATATAGATGCTTCGCTTTGCTCTGCATGACATATAAATTCAAATAAATAATGCGTTGGACCATTAAACCAATACCAGAAGCAAAAAAAATTGAAGCTTTACAAAAAGCACTTCAAGTAGATGAAGTTGTTGCAACCTTACTTTTACAACGCGGAATTGAAACCTACCAAGAAGCGAAAACGTTTTTTAGACCTAGTTTAAACGATTTGCACAATCCATTCTTAATGCAAGACATGGACAAAGCTGTAGCTAGAATTGAAACTGCATTTCTGCAGCAAGAAAACATATTGGTATTTGGCGATTATGATGTAGATGGCACAAGTTCTGTAGCATTAATGTCTTCGTATTTAAAAACAAGAACCCCAAATATTGCAACCTATATTCCAGATCGATATGATGAAGGCTATGGCGTATCTTATCAAGGAATTGATTTTGCAAGCGACAACGATTTTTCACTAATTATTGCTTTAGATTGTGGCGTAAAAGCTATTGATAAAGTTGCCTATGCAAAGCAAAAAGGAATCGATTTTATTATTTGTGATCACCACAGACCAGGAGAAAAACTACCAGATGCAATTGCAGTATTAGATCCTAAAAGACCAGATTGCAACTATCCTTACAAAGAGCTTTGTGGTTGTGGTGTTGGTTTTAAACTCATTCAAGCATTAGCAACAAAAGAAAACAAAACAGTAGAAGATTTAACCCAATATCTAGATTTAGTTGCAACAGCAATTGGAGCAGATATAGTACCAATTACTGGCGAAAACCGAGTGCTTGCGTATTTTGGAATGCAAGTAATTAATGCAAATCCAAGACCTGGAATACAAGCTATTATTAACCAAGTAAAAAAAGAAACGCTTACCATTACAGATGTTGTTTTTACGGTTGCCCCTAGAATTAACGCAGCAGGCAGAATGAAACATGGTAATTATGCTGTGACACTTTTAACCGAAATGGATTTGGGTACAGCCGAAAAATACGCTGCAGAAATAGAAGCATTTAATACAGATAGAAGAGAAACAGATAAGCAAATAACAAAAGAAGCACTTCAACAAATTGAAACACAAAACGAACAAGAAGGCTTTACAACTGTAGTATATCAAAAAGATTGGCACAAAGGCGTAATTGGTATTGTTGCTTCTAGACTTATAGAAACCTATTACAGACCAACCTTAGTATTTACCAAAAGTGGCAATAAACTAGCTGCTTCAGCGCGGTCGGTTTCTGGGTTTGATGTATACAATGCCTTAGAAGCATGCGCAGAACATATAGAACAATTTGGTGGTCATAAATATGCAGCAGGTTTAACTTTAAAAGAAGAAAACTACGAAGCTTTTAAACAAGCTTTTGAAGATGTAGTTTCACAAACCATAAATAAATCGTTATTAACACCAGAAATTAAAATTGATAAGAAAATAGATTTACAAGAAGTAGATGAAAAATTATGGCGAATCATTAAACAGTTTGCTCCTTTTGGACCAGGAAACATGACGCCTATTTTTATGACCGAAGATTTACAAGATACAGGCTACGGAAAATGTGTTGGCGAAGATGAAAAACATTTACGAATAACGGTGATGTCACCTCGAGCGCAGTCGAGAGGTCTCTATCAAAAACTAGTCTGTATTGGTTTTGGTTTAGGCGATAAGCTAAACCTTATTAAAGACAAAAAACTTTTTAAAGCTGTTTATTCTATAGATGAAAACCATTGGCAAGGCAATGTATCTTTACAGTTGAAGCTAAGAGATATTAAAAAATAGATTATAAATATTCTCTTTTTTAGGAGGATAGCTTTAGTGCTTTTCATAAATATTTAAATATGCATTATTTTTCTTTTTATTGTTTTTGTAATATTTCCAATTTTATTTTGTAGTTTAGGCGCAAGTTGTTCATTATTAGTATTTTACCCTTAAGAATAGTTGGTTAGTTTTTAGTAGCAAGAACAACTTTTAATATTATAAAAACTTATATTATGAAAAATTCTATTCTTATTTTTACAGTTCTTTTTTTTTCGTTTTCCTTTTCACAAAACAAAATAAATAAAGAATATGCTCCAACTCCTAAGTACCCAGAATTATACAAAACCATACCTACAATAAATAACAACGACCCCATTTGGGTAAAAATGTTATATAGTAATTCCATTAATTTTTTCGAATTACAAAAAGCGTATTCCAAATATTATAACACTCATCCATTTAAAAAAAGTACGCATACTCAAAACTTTAAGTATTTAAGTAAAACCATTCGCTATCAAGACTATTTACAAGACGATGGCAGTATAGTAATTCCCGTAAATCAAAACTCTAATATTAAAAGAGAAAAAGCTTTAAAAAGCAGAAAAAACAACCAAATTGCAAGTAAATCTTCCGCCCCTTTTTGGGAGCCTGTTGGACCTTTAGATACATTTAATCCAAATGGATTAAGTAAACAATCTTCACAAACAAATATTTATACATTTTCACAATCTTTAACCAATCCTAATGTATTATTTGCAGGCTCAGAAACTGGAGGTGTATTTAAATCTATAGACAAAGGCCAAAATTGGTTTTCTGTTGGAGATGATTTTTTTAATAGTGGCGGAATTGAAGTTGTAGAAATAGATCCAACAAATGAAGCAATTGTTTATGTTGCTTCTGGAAGAAATTTATTTAAGTCTATTGATGGTGGTGTAAATTGGACTACTCTTTTAGATGTTTTTAGTTTACAAATAACCGCAATAACAGTTAGTCCTGCTAATAATCAAGTTGTTTTAGCTGCAGGAAATCTAGGCCTAAGAAGAAGTGACGATGGTGGCGCAACATGGGCAACTGTTTTTGCAGATAAATGCTGGGATTTACGACATAAAACAGACAATGCTAACACCATTTATTTAACAAAAAGTAATCCTACAAAAAACATAACCGAGTTCTTAAAATCTACAGATAACGGCTTAACTTTTACTGTAAAAGATACTGGTTGGTTTTCGCCAACGGGAAATATTGCAATTACCAATAGTGGTGCAAGAATAGGTGTTACCAATGCAGATGCAAATAGGGTTTATGTAGTTTTATTAGGGTCTGACGATAGTTATGCAGTAGATAATAATTACATAGGAATTTATAGAAGTGATAATGCTGGAGAATCTTGGACAACACCATATGATGGTAATGGAGATAACAACCCAGATAATGACCCTGGAGGACCATACAGTAATAATCACTGGTGTTTAACATCTTTTGATGTAGATAGTGGTGGTTACGACCAAGGTTTCTATAATGTAGATATCGAAGTTTCCGATACCAATGCAGATCATTTTATGATTGGTGCATTAAGTTTATTTAAAAGTGAAGATGGCGGAACAACATACACAAAATGGGGAGGTTATGGCTGTACAGGATGTGGTCCTGAATATAGACATCCAGATCATCAAGAACTAGAATTTAATAATGGTGACCTTTGGGTTTGTACAGATGGTGGAATCGATTTATACGATGGGAATTTAAATTTTGTAGAATCTAGAAACAAAGGCATTAACGGTTCCGATTATTGGGGATTAGATCAAGGCTGGAATTACGATGTTTTGGTTGGTGGTCGTTATCATAACGGTAATGCTGCTTTTTACCAAACCTATGGCGCAGGAAACTTTATTAGTCTAGGAGGTGGCGAAGCTCCTACTGGGTATTTAAATAAAGGGGAAAACAGAAAAGTGCACCATAGTGATATTGGAGGAACATTAATTCCAGAGACTTTAACTGGTGGAATCTCTACTATTGCAACATTAAGTATGTTTTCTAACGAGCATTATTATATTAATACCAGAGGGGAAATTGTAGACAACCCTAATTATTGGGAAACTATCTATCTAGGAAAAGATCATAATTTATGGAAAAGTGAAAATGGTGGTATTACATTCAATTTAGTAAAAGCATTTGGTACAACTGCAACCAATTTGGTAAAGTCTATAGAAGTTTCGCGAACCAATCCTAATTTAATTTTTGCAACACAAAATGAAGGTACAATAGGCAAATTATGGAAAACAGAAGATGGAGGCACCACTTGGGTAGATGTAACTATACCTGCAAACAACCAGACAATGGGTGTTTCATTAAATGCAAACAACGAGTTGTATTTAGTACTTAATAATGGTGGTACAAACACCAACAAAGTATTTAAATCTATAGACCTAGGTCTTAATTGGACCAATTTAACAACCGCTACTTTAGATGGCGAAATAACAGAACAAGTTCAAGTACAAGAAGGTACAAATGGTGGTGTATATTTATTATCTAACAAAACAGTATGGTATAGAAATAACACACATGCAGATTGGCAATTATTTACAACAGGGCTTCCCTTATATTTTAGAACCAACAAAATATTACCTTTTTATAAAGAAGGAAAAGTTAGATTAGCTGGAACAAGAGGTATTTGGGAACGCGACTTTTTTGAACCTTCACAACCATTAGCGCAACCATTTGTAGCAAAAAAAGAGGTAAGCTGTTATCAAGACGAGATTCAATTTGAAGATTTTTCTGTTTTAAATCATACAAATGCTTCATGGCAATGGAATTTCCCAGGATCTTCAAACGTAAATTCTACAACTATTAGAAACCCTAAAGTTACCTATCCTGTATATGGTAGTTATAATGTAACATTACAAGTTACAGATGCCAATAATAATACAAATACAAAAACGATAAACAGTATGGTAACAGTTAGTAATACTTGTCAGCTATCTACTACAGATTCCGATGGAGATGGTATCACCGATTTTGTTGAAAATACGCCATGTCAAAACAATATTCCTACTGGAACAAACCTTGTAATTGGAGCAGAAGCAGTAGTTACAAATTTTAACCAAGCTACAACAGGAAAACATTATATAACCGCAGAATTACTTACAGACTGTAATAATAAAACAGCATTAGTACAAGCTACAATAGATCTAGATGCCCAAACAATAAACGTACAAGCGTATACGCATTTTGATAGTATGAGCACAACAGATGTTATAACTGGAAACGGAACTAATGAAATAAGTAGTTTCGATACAACTTTTGCAGAAATTAAACTAAAACTAATTACCAATGGAACAGAAAGGCAATTGGTTTTAGAACACATAAGTAATGCTTGTGGAAACGCAGCTTATATTAAGTTAAACCAAGGTTGTTGGAGTCCTTTAGATTATGATAACGATAACATTCCAAACTATTTAGATACAGATAGCGATGGCGATAACATTTTAGATCAAGTTGAAGCTTCGCCTTGCACAAATACTATAAACCAAGCAGCTGGTATAATTCCTGGTAACACGACTTTTTTAACAAATTTTAATGGAGCCACAAGCGGTGCTTTTTATGTAGAATTAAACAGCTATACCATATGTTATGGAGAGACTGCAAAATTAACAGCGCATATAAATTTTGAAGATAATTCTATAAGACCAATAACCTATAAGCACTTTGGAAGCGCAGCAACAAACGACCCAATTAATGGTTATGGAACCAATCAAGTAGAATCTGGTTCTAACTTATATGCAACCATTGGGTACCGATTAGAAGACACTGGAGGAGGAACAAAACAATTGGTTTTTCTGCATTTACAAAATGCCTGCGGAAACAATGTAACTGCAAGAGTAAATCAATCTTGTTGGGGAAATCTAGATTCAGACAGCAATGGTTTTGTAGATTTTTTAGACAATCCTACATTAAGTACATCACAAGTAAGTAGTGCTTCTATAAATACTTTTGCGTATCCAAATCCAATTTCAAATTCAGAAACTTTACATTTTTCAAATTTAAACGAAGCACATACTTTTAAATTATATACCATACAAGGAAAACAAATAGATAATGTATCCCTAAAAATTGGAGAAACATACCAAATAAATAACTTGGCAACTGGCATGTATATTTATATGGTTGAGACTTCTTCTAGGCTATTTTCTGGGAAGATTATTGTAAAATAAATAGAGCTTTAAAACAAAAAAAGGCTATTAGATAATAAATAGAACCTAACCTGTTTTTATTAAAAGATTCTTATTTTTGCTTAAAATATATATGCAAAAAAAAGATCCTTATGCAGCTTTACGAATAAAAGAATTCAATATTTTTTTATTATTACGATTTGCATTAGTTTTTGGTTGGTCTATGCAATTTATTGTAATAGAATGGCAAGTATATAGCATAACCAAAGACCCATTATCTCTAGGTATTATTGGTTTAATGGAAATTATTCCGGCATTATCCATGGCTTTATTTGCAGGCCATATTGTAGACCAACGGGAAAAACGAAACCTACTTGCAACTTGTATTGCACTTTTTTCTTTAATAAGTTTAGGTTTATTTTTACTTACCTGGCCAAGAATAGTAAGTGATTGGTCTACAAAAAGTATTTTATATGCAATTTATGCTTTAGTGTTTTTTGGTGGTTTATTACGATCGTTTTTTGGTCCAACCATTTTTTCGTTGGTGGCTTTAATAGTGCCAAAAAAAATATATGCAAATGCAGCAACATGGAATAGCTCTACTTGGCAAATGGCATCTGTACTGGGTCCAGCAACTGCAGGTATACTAATAAGTATTATTGGTGTACACTGGACACTTTGTGTGGTATTTGCACTTGTACTTTTTTCGTTATTGGTATTATTTCAAATAAAGAAAAAACCAATATTAAACCCTAAAATTGGCGAACCTGTTATGCAGAGTTTAAAAGAAGGATTAAACTTTGTTTTTAAAACAAAAGCAATTCTTGGCGCACTTACACTAGATATGGTTGCGGTACTTTTTGGAGGCGCAGTAGCACTGTTACCAATTTTTGCACAAGACATTTTAAAAGTTGGCAGCGAAGGTTTTGGTGTGTTACGGGCAGCTCCAGCTGTAGGTGCATTTTTAACCATGTTAATTACAGCGTACATACCAATTAGTAAAAATGCTGGTATGAAATTACTTGCTGCTATTTTTGGTTTTGGTATTTGTATTATTGTTTTTGGGCTTTCATCTATTTTCTGGATTAGTGTTGTAGCATTGTTTTTTAGTGGTGTTACCGATGGCGTTTCTATGGTTATACGGCAAACCATTTTGCAAATTAAAACACCCGATAATATGCGAGGTCGTGTGTCCTCAGTAAACTCCATGTTTGTAGGCTCTAGTAATGAGCTTGGTGCTTTTGAAAGTGGTGTAACCGCAAAATTAATGGGCACGGTAACTGCAGTTGTATTTGGTGGCACCATGACCTTAATTACTGTTGTTACTACTGGAATTGTTTCGCCAACGTTTAGAAAACTAGATTTAACCAAGGATATAGAAGCACATGAAAATGAAACCGATAATTAACAGCTTTTCTTTTATATTTGTATAACCGAATAAATTAAAAATGAAAAAACTTCTTATTACTATAATAGTACTTATAATATTGATTTTTGCTTATTCTCAATATAAAGAATACAAAAGGTTTCATCCCGAATTTGTAAATTATAATTCTAGTAAATTAATTGATGTAAACTATCCTAACAAAGAGGTTTTAATAAATTATTATCAAGCTATTGAAAGCTTAAATAATTTTGTAATTACCAAATGGTCTACAAGCGAAATAGATGTTAGAAGCCCTAAAAAAGACAACCCGGAAACTAAAATTGCTTTAGAAGAATACGCAAACAAAAAAGCTACAGTTAAATTTTACGAAGCTATTTTAGAACAGTCTAAAATGCTAAAAGAAAAAGGTCTAGATAATACAGAAATTAAAATAATTGAAGAAAAAGGAACTACTAAAGAAGCCTTACAAAAAGAACAATATACCAATACCATTAAAAAAATGTTTCACTCTAATATTGGTATTGCTATAGGTGAAAAAAGTGCTTTTGTTTTTGAAATACAAAAACTATTGGTTAAAAAAGGATATGATATTCCTGTAGATGGCGCTTATAAAACCATAACATCTAATGCTATTCAAGATTTTGAAACTAAGCAAAATTTATTTCCAGATGGAAAACTAGATGTAATAACACTAGAGGCTTTATTACGTTAATTAATTATACTTTTCTAAACTTATATCTTCCCCATTAAAAACGGCATAGGTATAATAGTTTATCCAATCACCAAGATTAATATATCTCGAGTTGTTTTTTAAATCTATATCTAAAGGTAAATGTCTATGGCCAAAAACAAAAAAATTAGTGTGTTTGGTTTCTAATTTTCGTTTACAATATTGCACCAACCATTCGTTTTCGTCGCCTAAATATTTTGCATCTTCATCGCTAGAGATGAGTTTGTTTTTTACAGACATATAATGCCCAATACGCATTCCAAAATCGGGGTGTAAAACGCGTTTAAACAACCATTGGCATAAAGGGTTAGTAAACACTTTTTTCATGCGTTTGTAACCTTTATCCTGTGGCCCTAAACCATCGCCATGACCTATTAAAAAAGTTTTATTATTAAAAATGAATTCTTTGGGTTTGTGGTATACTGGAATGTTTAATTCTTCTTCAAAATAGCCATTCATCCATAAATCGTGATTGCCTACAAAGTAGTAAATTGGGATTCCAGAATCTGCTATTTCGGCAAGTTTCCCTAATGTTCGTGTAAATCCTTTTGGGACTACATTTTTATATTCTACCCAAAAATCAAATAAATCTCCTAAAAGAAAAATGGCTGCCGCGTCTTGTTTTATGTGGTCTAGCCAAGCTACAAACTTTTTTTCGCGAGGAAGCGAGGCTTCTTTTGTAGGAGCTCCTAAATGATTGTCGCTTGCGAAATATATTTTTTTCCCTTTTGGAATTTGCATACTGTAAATATAGAAAATGTTTGTTAGTTTGTATTATGTCGCGTTAAGGATTGAGCAATTGTTGGAGCTCCTTGCAAAGAGCGACTTGCGAAAGCCTGACCCGCTGTAACTTAAGTGAAAGTGGGTAACGCCCTACTCGTTATCTTGCGCATACCACTCTGCATACGAGGTAGCCGTTTCTTGTAATTTTAATGAATGTAGTTTTATGTTTGCTGGTAAACGCTTTTTTATTTTTGATGCAAAGTCTATAACCATCATTTCACTTGTTGGTTGGTAATTTACCAATAGTACATTATGGCCTCGATTTGCTAGCTCTTTTGCTAGCTCTCGATGTGGTGTGTTTTTATTAAATACTGTTGCATGGTCGAATACTTCTACTATATCTTCTTTTACTA
The DNA here is from genome assembly GCA_049614585.1 of Oceanihabitans sp. GTDB lineage: Bacteria > Bacteroidota > Bacteroidia > Flavobacteriales > Flavobacteriaceae > Oceanihabitans. Next base: position 9,139 of record JBMZDY010000007.1, on the reverse strand, counting down.
TTTTTTTTAGGTCACTAAAATCTATAACCATTCCAAACTTTACATTGGTTGCATCTGTAATGGGTTTTCCTATTACTGTAACAAATAAGCGGTAGCTGTGGCCATGAACGTTTTTACATTTGCCATCGTAACCGTAAAGCGCGTGACCCGTTTCGAATGAAAACTGTTTTGTTATTCTAATATTACTCATTATTAATGCTTTTTACTACAAAGATATTGCTTTTAAATTATGGTTTCTTGCTTTTATAATTCTTGTATTATTAGCAAGTATAATTTTAGGTATCTGCTTATCTTCTTTTATTAATTCTATTATAAACGTAAATAATTATTAGTATTAAAGCTAATATTAGAAAAAGTCCATTTCCGCTTAAAAAATTCAATATATCCATATTCGTGTTGTGTTATTCTTTTCTGTTTTTATTGTAATTGTAAACTAAATAAGCAATGGTTACTAGTGCTACAAATGGCAGTACAGAACCTATAAAAACGCCTATCTCGTAACTAGAATCTGGTGCGTTATTTATTTTTTCGTTGATATTTACTTCTTGTAGAAGTGCTAAAAATTTCATTTTTGCTTTATTTAATAGGACTCAAAGTTACTGTTTTTGTGAAAGTGGTAAAAATTCTTTTCTAAATTTTAATATTAATGGTATTCCTCTTGCCAGTATCCAGAAAGTAAATGCAATAAAAATTCCGTATAATTTATAATCTAATGCGTCTAACCAAAACAACAGTGGTACACAAACTAAAAATGTAGAAAATAGCAATACGTTTCTTAGTGTTTTCATTTTACCTAGACCTTTAAAAATGCCATCGAAAATAAATGCTAAAGCACATAGTGGTTGCATGAGTAAAACAATCCAGAATATATTATAAAACTCTTTTAATACTTCTGGGTCTTTTGTAAAAATAGTTCCTATAGGAAAATAGAATAGCCCTCCTAATAGTGCGATAACTATCCCTATAAAAATGCCGTATTTTATTAATTTATTACTTAGCACTACTAGTGTACCATAAGCTTTTGCCCCAAGTAACTTACCAGATAATATGTTGCCGGCGCTTGCATAGCCGTCTATAATAAAAGCTCCTAAAAACCATAAGTTTATAGCTATTGTATAGGCAGCTATATATTGTTTTCCATAACTAGTAGAAAATGCACTTGCAAAATAAAGCGTTACGTTTAAAGCCAATGTACGCACAAATAAATTAAGTATCATGCTTACAAATCGCTTTATTTCGGGATGAAAAGGTAAGGTGAATTTTAAAGGTATATTGGTTTTAGTTCGTAAATAATAAACCGAGAAAACTGCCATTAAAAATTGCGCTATTACACTTGCATATGCAGCTCCTTTTATATGCATCGCAGGAATGTAACCTTCTATTCCATAAACCAAAATAACATCTAATATTATGTTTACAGAGGCTCCAATAATTGCAATTAGCATAGGGTAGTAGGTGTTTTGTAAGCCTCTAAAAGTACCAAAAACAGCTATGGTAAATAATGTAAATGGAAAACCAAAAACCCTTATTTTATAATAGTCTACACTATATTCTAATATTAAATTTGATGCATTGTACAGCTTAAAAATGCTTTGTGCAAATGGGTAAGTAGCAATAATTATTAGTATGCTAATGGCACTTATTATAAAAATAGCTTGAGCAGGAAGTTGTTTTACAGCATCTATATTATTTGCTCCAACATATTGCGAAACTATAGATGAAATGGCACTTCTTGTTTGCCCTAAAACCCAAATTAACATCGAAATAAATGCACCAACAATACCAACAGCAGCTAAGCTTTCTGTAGCATGTACTTCTATATTTCCTACAATTGCAGTATCTGTTATCGACAAAATAGGTTCTGAAATTCCAGAAATTAATGCAGGAACAGCCAGTTTATTTATGTGTTTAATGCTAATAATGGTTTTCAAAAACTTGTTTCATTTATTGTCTTGCTAAAGGTCGTAAGTTTTATTATAAAAACTGTACTTTTGCACTTTAAATACTTAGACCATGAAGAATATTTTAGTTCCTATAGGATCCTCAAAGAATGCCGTAAACACTTTACAATATGCAATTGATTTCGCACAAGTAATTCAAGCAGAAGTAATAGTATTTAGAGCATTTAGTTTTGCAGCGAGAGCTGGTGCCATAATTAACGTTGGTGATATTATTGCTAGAGAGCAAGTAGCAGATGTTAATGAAGTAATAGAACAAGTAGACCGAAAAGATGTGTCTATAAAAGTTGCAACTGCTAAAGGTAGTGTTATAGATAGTATTGAAACTATTAATAACGAAATTGGAATAGATCTAGTAATTGTAGGCCCTAGACCAAACGACTTACAGGAGAATTATTTTTTAGGAAAAACTTCGGGAAGTATTATAAAACAAACCGATATTCCTGTATTAATTATTCCAGAAGGATTTACATTTAAACCAGTTAAAAAAGTATTAACTGCCATAAAATCTGGTGTTGTAAGTAAAGAAAATGCACTAGTGCCTTTAGAAAAAATATTAGATTCTTTTAAAGCAAAAATGCACTTATTACAAGTTAAAACAAAAGACTTTTTACCAGAAGACTTAGCTTTTTATAACGAGTTGGCTGCTATTACATCTTCGTATAACAGCTCGGAAAATGCTACTTTATTTCAAGGGGTTTTAGAACATATTAATACACATAATCCAGACATACTTTGTGTGTTTAGACGTAAACGCGGTTTCTTTAAAAGACTTTGGGAACAAAACACAATTAAAAAAATAGATTTTGAAAGTCGTGTACCGTTATTGGTATTAAAAGGCGCAGAATAATACAAGAACACTCCATTTAAAAAACGGCTAGAAATTATACTTCTAGCCGTTTTGGTTTTAAAATTTTTAGCACTTAACAACAACCTATTTAAACTTCTTTTTCTAGAAAACTTATTGTAGGATTACAAATTTCTAGAATAAGCTTTATAAGCTCTTTTTCGAATTCTTGTAATTCTATTTCGGTTATTAAGGTGTTTTTTGTTCTACCTTCTTTTTTTGCAAACTTTAAAAATCCGTTTTTTAAATTTTTAAAAGATATAATTCCTGCTTCTACAGGTAGTTTAATATTGTTTTGTTTCCACATCATATAAGCATACATAAGCACTTGAAAACTTTTACTGTATTTTTTATAATCTGTAGTTAGGTCTTCCCAATTTGTGATATTAACTTGCGCATGCTCTACTTTTCCCGTTTTATAATCTATAATTCTTAGCATGCCGTTATAAATATCTACTCGATCTACTTTTCCAGTAAGTTTTACTGGAAAATCTATTCCTGGTATATTTATATGTACATCGTTTTTTTGCTCTAATGCTATAATTTTTATTGTATTGTTTTGCTTTAAATCGGCAATTTCTAAATGCATAAAATTAAGAACATATCGTTTTGCAATTTCAAAAATAATTAGATTTTTTCCTTTAGTTATATCGCCCTCTTTATATTCTTTTTTAAAATGTTTTAAAACCGTATCTGCCACTTTAAGCTTTGCTTTTTCTAAAGCACTAACGGTTATAAAATTATCTATAAATTCTTGGTATACATCTTCTAGGCTATTATGTACAACTGTACCCAAAGTATTAAATGCTACATTTTCTTCAACCTCTTCTTGTGCAGTAATTCCAAGAATTTTTTGATAGTAAAAATCAATTGGATTACGTATATAATTACATAATGAAGATGGTGAAAACCCTTTAGCTGCAACATTATTTATTTGTTTAATTACCGCTTCGGTTTTTGTTATTTCTATTAATTCTTTTGCATTTACAGAGACTTCGGGTATTACCAAACAATGCTTTATTTGGTGTTTGTTTTCTAGTTCCAACTGCGTGATAAATCTACTTTTTTCGCCTCCAATTAGCACATCTGCTTCTGTGTTGTATATAATGTGAATGTTTTTTGCTCGTTGTAATAAACGGTAAAAATGGTAGGTATATACTGCATCTTTTTCTTTATAAGTTGGTAAATTATTTTCTAGTTTTACGTCGAAAGGTATAAAGGAATTATTCGATTTTCCAGAGGGTAAAACACCTTCGTTTACAGATGCGATTATAACCGTTTCAAAATCTAATACTCGAGATTCTAGCATACCCATAATTTGCAATCCTTGTAATGGTTCGCCTTGAAAATCTAAGGTTTCTGTACTTAACAATTCTTGATAAACACTATACAAAACCGAAATTCCATTAATATACTTATACTTGTTATTTAACCTATGAAGCTCATTAAATAAGGTATTAAATCGATATAAATATTCTAATGCTAATTGGTTTTTAGATTTGTTTTTATCGAACTCAGTTTTAATATGCAAGATTAATTCTAAGCTATTTAGAATTAGATTTTCTACAGAATTTTTAGCTACACCAAAAATTAATTGAATTAGGTTTTTAGATTCTGGTGCTAATTTTATTATGCTATCTAAGTTTAAATGCACTAAATTATTAGAGAGTATTGTCTCTATTATTTTTGAAGAAATATCTGGATTATTGCTATTTATTACCACTTGCACATACGGATGCGATAATATGGCTATAACATCTTTATAATAAAAAGTAGCACTTTGTTTTTTATGTATTAAAAATATATGCTCGAATAACGATGCTAAAGGTATAGACTTTAAAGGGTAACCCATAGTTACATTTAAAGCTTTTATAGATTCTGGCAATGCTTGCAAAGTAGGTTCTAATAAATTTTCGTCTGCTAATACTACAGCTGTTTTTTGTAGGTTCAAATTATTTTTAGAAAGCTTTTCTAATAGAGATCCTATATGTTTTGCTTGGCCAACGTTTTTTGGTACTCCATAAACTGTAATGCCCTTTTTTGTGGTATAGTAATTACTTTGCCAATTAAAATTATGTTTTCTATAATAATTCCAGTTTTTTTCATGCTGTCTGGTAAACAAACTAGCATCGTGTTTTTGGTTATTAAAAAAATGGCTGTCTATGTCCCAAAACATTTCAGCTATTTCGTTTTGCAATAACTCTTGTATAATTAATTCCTCGGCAGCATTTAATGCATTAAATCCTAAAAATATATGTTTATTTTTGGCATTGCTTTGTATATAGCTTTCTAAATTTTCTACTGCTTCTCTATAAATTAAACCTTGATAGCCTTTTTTGTTTTCTAATAACAATTGTGTGAATTTGCTATAGTACACATTTAATTTATTCCAAAAAGCTAAATATTTTTTTACAAATTCTGTTTTAGGTTCTTCTAACGACCAATGTTTTAAATCTTGAATAGCGCTTAGATATTCGAAAATGTTTTTTTGCGGAATAAGATATCTATCTATTTCATTAAAGTCTTGCAAAACAATTTGTGCCCACTTTGAGAAGTTATCGAAAGGCTCTTGTAATTGTTTAGGAGTAATTTCTAGATATATGGAATAAAAACTAAATAGAAGCTCGGTATTAGAGCTTTTATTTAATTGCGACAAGTTTTCTACAAACTCCTCAATGCTTAAAATATTAGGTGCTAAAATGGTTTGCGTAGCCATTGTAGCTATTTGATGTTTTAAAAATATACCAGCTCTTTTGCTTGGTAAAACAAAAGTAAGGTTGGATAAATTAATGTTTCTGTCTTGCAGATTTTTTAATACATCAAAAAGGAAAGTTGTCATTCTATAAAAATAAAAAACGCTTCGAAAATTCGAAGCGTTTTTTGCAAAATATTTTGTTGTTGAGTATTACTTATTTTCTAAGTTTTACTTCAACACGTCTGTTGTTTTTCTTACCAGATCTAGTTTTGTTAGAGTCTATTGGGTAATCTTCACCAAAACCAGCAGCAACTAATCTGTCAGCACCAATTCCGTTAGTAATTAAATAGTCTCTTACAGCGTTAGCTCTTCTTTCCGATAATTTTTGGTTAGAAGTTTTAGATCCATCGCTATCTGTGTGTCCTTCTAATGTAAAGTTAGACTCAGGGTATTCTTTTAAGATAGCAGTAATTGCTTGTAATACTGGGTAAGTTTCTTGTTTGAAAGAAGATTTACCACTAGAGAATAATATTGTTCTAGCATAGTTATTTAAAGTAGCCATAACTTCTGCAGTAGGAGCAGCAGCTACTTCTGGGCAACCATTGTTTGCAGCTACACCAACTTCGTTAGGACATTTATCGTCTTTGTCTAATATACCATCACCGTCAGTATCTGGCCAAGGGCATCCGTTGTTTGCAGCAGGACCTGCTTCAGAAGGACATTTATCGTCACCATCTGCAACACCATCACCATCTGCATCTGGACATCCAGCTAATGCTTTTAAACCAGCTACATTAGGACAGTTATCATCTTTATCTGCAACACCGTCACCATCTGTATCTGGGCAACCGTTGTATTCTGCTAAACCAGCAGTATTAGGACAATCGTCTTTTGCATCTTCAATACCGTCACCATCACTATCTGGACAACCGCTAAATGCCTCTAAACCTGGTACTTCAGGACATGCATCGTCTTTATCGTATACACCGTCACCATCTGTATCTTTTCCACCAAATTTAACAGAAAGACCTGCAAAATGTTGGAAATGCTTAGATAAGTAATCTTCGAAAGAATGCTTGTATGTAGTTTGTAATGTAACACCAACGTTTTCAGTAAACCAGTAGTTTAAACCTAAAGAACCATTAAGTGTTCCAGCACCGATATCATCGATCCAAGAGTAACCACCACCTACACCAAGATATGGCTCGATAGTTTTACAGTTTAATAATTCTGAAAAGCTATATTTTACAATACCATCTAAACCATAGTAAGTCATGTCGTTAACTCTAACGCTAGGGGTGTTTAATCTTTCACCAACTTTAGTAATTTTGTTGATAGATCCTGTTACTCCTACACTAAAGCTGTTACTAAGATATTTTGATGCAGAAATAGAAGATAAAGAAGGAAGAATGTTCCAGTGATCTTCTGCGTTAAAAAATTCATCAAAATAATCTCCTTGTGGAGCGTCTTCTCCAACTGGATAAACATCTACTGCGTTTATCCCAAAGCTAATAGCCCATGGATTGTTTTCGTCTTGCGCATACGTGTTGCTAAAACCTAAGACAAGCAACATAGCGAACAATAATCTGCTAAGATTTTTCATATTCAAAAATTTAATTTTTAAGTGTTAATTGTAAGCAAAAGTAAGTTGTTAAATATTTTTAACAAAGACAAATATAGAAAAATATTTAAAAATTCGCCTAATTTTAGTTGTTTGTATTAAATCTAGATTACTTCTAGAGCTTTTCCAACTTTCACAAAGCTAGTTATAGCCTTATCTAAGTGTTCTTTTGTATGTGCTGCAGAAAGCTGTACTCTTATTCTTGCTTTTTCTTTTGGAACTACAGGAAAAAAGAACCCAATTACATAAATTCCTTCTTTTAATAGCAAATTAGCCATTGTTTGAGAAAGTTTTGCATCGTATAACATTACAGGAACAATTGCCGAGTCGCCATCCACTATATCGAATCCAGCATTTTGCATTCCTTTTTTAAAATAATTGGTATTCCATTCTAGTTTATCTCTTAAAGTAGTATCGTTTTTTAGCATATCGAATACTTTAATAGAAGCTCCTACAATTGCTGGAGCCAAAGAGTTTGAAAACAAATATGGTCTAGAACGTTGTCTTAATATTTCTATTATTTCTTTTTTAGCGGTTGTATAACCTCCCATTGCACCTCCTAAAGCTTTGCCTAGCGTTCCTGTTATTATATCTATTCTACCTAAAACTCCCTTTTCTTCTAATGTTCCTATTCCTTTTGGCCCAATAAATCCAGCTGCATGGCATTCGTCTATCATCACCATTGCATCGTACTTATCTGCTAAATCGCAAATTTTATCTAATGGAGCAACTAATCCATCCATAGAGAACACACCATCGGTAACAATAATTTTATTTCTTGCTCCATTTGCATTGGCTGCAATAAGTTGTTGCTCTAAGTCTTGCATATTGTTATTTGCATAGCGATATCTTGCTGCTTTACACAAACGTACTCCATCAATTATTGAAGCGTGGTTTAAAGAATCGGAAATAATTGCATCTTCTTTTCCTAATAAAGGTTCGAACACTCCTCCATTTGCATCGAATGCTGCTGCATATAATATAGTGTCTTCGGTGCCATAAAAATCTGCTATCTTTTGTTCTAGCTCTTTATGAATATCTTGTGTTCCACATATAAATCGAACGGAAGACATACCAAAACCATGAGTATCCATAGCATTTTTTGCTGCTTGTATTACATCTGGATGTGCAGATAAACCTAAATAGTTATTTGCACAAAAATTTAATACGGTTTCTCCTGTAGTTAATGTAATTTCTGCTCCTTGTGGCGAAGTTATTATACGCTCTTCTTTATATAGACCGTTTTCTTTTATCTCTTGTAACTCTTGTTGTAATTGTTGTTGAATTTTACCGTACATATGGATTTTATTTTTTACAAATTTAATAGGTTTTTTTGGTTAGCAACCTTTTGGTAATTAAATAAATTAAAAAGTTTGCACTTTAATTTCTTCGTTAATATATACTAATATTTTTTTGCTTACTTGAATTGGCATTTCTTCTATTACAGTTTTGTAATTTTCTAATTGATTTTTATGCTTCTGGCTAGGGTTTCCTGTTTTATAATCTATTATTACTGCTTCGTTTTTTGAGTTTATTACCAATCGATCTGGCCTAATTATACTATTGTTTTTAGAGAGTATATCTCTTTCGTTATAAATCGTGTTCTTTAACGAAAAGTATTTTTTTAATTCGGAATGCTCTACTATTTGTATAATGGTTGCCTTTAAAGATTCGGCTTGTTTTTGGTTTATTATATCTTTTTCTAAAAAATTACCTATTGCAAACGAGATGTCTTCTTTAGTATTTATTTGCGACATTATATCGTGCACTAGGTTTCCTTTTTCTATTGCTTTTTCTTGATCGGTATTCCATAAACAGCCCGATTTGGTAACAATTTTTATATTATGACTTTCTTTTGAAGTAGATATAAAAGTATCTTGTTTTAGCAGTTTTTTTGTTGTCCCTTTATCTTTTAATTTTTTTAAGGGATTGCCAAAAGCATAACTTTTTTTGTTTTCTTCCCATTGGTTATTTGCTTTTAAATAACTGTTGTAGGTGGTTTTAAAAAGAGGTTCGAA
>JBMZDY010000006.1:0-26817 GCA_049614585.1 Oceanihabitans sp. | reverse complement strand
AATTAGCTGCTGATGGTAAGTGGGATGAGTTAAAGAAATGGCAAGACGAATTAGACGGTGGAAAAGCTTAATTGCTAATTTCACTATTGTATAATAATATAAAACCTTAAGACAATGGCTCATAAAAAAGGAGTTGGTAGTTCTAAAAATGGTAGAGAATCAGAATCGAAACGTTTAGGTGTTAAGATTTATGGTGGTCAAGCTGCTATTGCTGGAAACATAATCATAAGACAAAGAGGTAATACACACCATGCTGGTGAAAACGTATACCAAGGTAAAGACCATACATTGCATGCAAAAGTAGACGGTGTAGTAAAATTTACAAAGAAAAGAGACAACAAGTCTTACGTTTCTATTTTGCCGTTTGAGGCTTAATAAACGTTAGCCATTTTTGGCTTTTTCTAATGTTTATAAACCAATAATACTATTGGTTAAAGCAAACTTATTAAAATCTCTTGAAGTAATACTTCAAGAGATTTTTTATTTTATACAAGTTATAGCTTGTATTTTTTAATATGTGCCGCAACATCTTTTGGTTTAAAAACTACGGTTGTAGAAACAGGATACTTTTTTAATAAGTTTTCGGGTCGTATTGGTCGTTTCGAAAAATTACCACCACAATTAGGACATACTTTTTTAAAAACCTCGTTTGCGCAGGACTTGCAATAAGTACATTCAAAAGTGCAAATTCTAGCATCTTTAGAGTGGTTTGGTAAAGCTATGTTACAATGCTCGCAAGTAGGTCTTATTTCTAACATTTTATAGCTTCTTTACGTATTCTGTAATTATTACAATTTGCGTTGGCCCTACTTTACCTTCTATATAATTTTCGTTTTCGCGATCTAATCGAATATTTCTTACTGCTGTACCTTGCTTAGCAACCAAACTAGACCCTTTTACTTTTAAGTCTTTTATTAATACTACCGAATCGCCAGTTTCTAGAACAACGCCATTTACATCGCGATGTATTATTTTATCTGCATCGTCTTCACCTTCTCCTGTAGCTTTTGCCCATTCTAGTGTTTCTTCTTCTAAGTAAAGCATTTCTATTAAATCTTGTGGCCAACCTTCGGTACGAAGTCTTGTAAGCATTCGCCAAGCTGTTACTTGTACTGCCTTGTGTTCGCTCCACATACTGTCGTTTAAACAACGCCAATGGTTAGCATTGGTTTTTTCGGGATCTTCTATTTGAGATATGCAATTAGTACAAGCATAAAGGTTATCGTCTAAGTTTTCTAATTGCTTTGGTAGTACTTGGTATACTTTTAAAGCATCTTCTGATGCACAAAGTTCACATTGGTTATTACTTCTCTTTTTAAGTTCTCTATCTAGATTCATTATGGTAGTTTTTATTTAATGTAAAAATACATTTAATAAAACGTTACTACAACTAGAATATATATTTGTAATTCGTCTAGCTTAAAAATTAATAAAAAAAAGAATGTTGCTTAAGGGTTTACAGCTTCTAGAGATTTTAAATGCTCGAACATGTCTCTACAACCTTGTCCTGTTATATAAAAAGGTTTTTTTGATTTTAAAGATTGAAGGTATAATTCTTCAAAAGCAATAACACCAACCTTATCAACGCTTTTAAGACCATTGATGTTTAATAATATTGAATTGCTTTGACTGAATATTTCTTTAAAATGATTTTGAAACTTTTCTACGTTTGTTTTGTTAAGAATTCCTTTAATTTCAAACGTATTGTTTTTGTTTGTAATTTCTAGAGCCATATTTAAAAGATTTTTTTATTTATAATAAGCGCTATTAATTCATTATAAATATGAATAATATTTTTTGTTTAACCATAAAATATCGGTAAACGACAATTTAAATTGTTGAAATTTAAAGGATTAAGAAGTAGGTGTTGTTTAAAACAAAAAAGAACGCTTTATGCGTTCTTTTTAGTGGCAATAAAAAATAAGTTATTTTTTTAACTCCGTAATTTCTGTGTAAATGGCATCTCTATGAAAACCTGTAGTGTATTTAAACCATTTTTTATAATATTCTTTTCTCGCTTCGTCTTTGCCTTTCCAGAATGCTTCAGAAATTTCGTCGTTTTTATCGTTCATTTTAATTAAATCACTCATAGAGTTTAATATATAGGCTTCTTTAAATTCTCTCTTGTCGCTTCCCCAAGCATGTGCATGCGGATAATAACCTACTATTAAATCGTTTTTGTTTATTACGTTATTTACGTATTCTAAGTGAAGTTTTTCAAATTCTTCTTGCGAGCCGTCTTCTGGAAAAGCAAAATGGCTTGTTTGGTAGTATAATATTCTGTCTTTGCCATTTGCTGCAGGATTGTGTTTAGATCCTGGTAATACAGCATAAATCTCATCGGAATGGTAAGTAGCATAAAATGCATCTCGCTTATTAAAGTATGCTTGTCTTGCAGCCTTATCTGGCCAAGCTAGTTTTGCAAGTTCATTGTTTCTTTTGTTTCCTTTGTCTATAGATTCCCAATCGGCATATACGTTTAATAGTAATAACTCTGAATTATCGTTAGTCCACCTATGACCAAAATAGATGCTAGCTAGTATGTACTCGTTTTTCTTGGTTACTTTGTTTAGGAATTCTTTTTCAATTTCTAACCAATCTTCTTCACCATCGTAATCCATATTCCAATGTAATGTAGTTACGGTATAGTACTGTGGAGGTTTTTGCTCTTCTTGAGCTTCTAGTTGTGGTGCGTAAAAAAATAACAGAATTAATGCTGTTACTAGCAAGTAGTTTTTTCTAGCTTTTTTCATAATTTCAAAAATTTAAATTAGTATAATAATTAATGTTAATACTCTTTAAAGACTTGAGGGCTTACTGTGCTAGCTTGCTATTTAAAGGTGGTTGCATAAATATACAAAATATTTTATAAATACCTAAAAATCAGATATTTAAAAAATAATTATATGGTATCTCGTAATTTTTTTGGCATGCTTTTTAATACCATATCGTAAGAATGATTAATAAGGCTTATTACAAGTTTTGGCTCTATTTCGATTTTATAAAGTCGTATGGTATTCCAGTGTTTTTTACTCATGTGATAGCCAGGTTCTATGCTAGTATAGGTGTCGCGAAGTTCTAAGGCATACTCTGGATCGCATTTTAAATTTATTGCAGATTCGCCATTTTCCCAACTGTCTATTCCGGTTAACAAAAACATTTTACCGAGTACTTTAAATACTAGTGTGTTTTTGTCGAATGGAAAATGTTCGGTTACTCCTTTTTTGTTTAAACAGAATTCTCGAAGTTGTTCTATATTCATTATAGTGCGTTTATTAGCAAGTGTTTATTGCAATAGTTTCGATGTGGAATCTTCTATTTTTAATGCTGAATAGTCTAGTTCCCAACCAATAGTTTCTACAATGTTTTCCATTAAAGAAATGGTTTGTAAAGCTTCTTTTTGTGCAGCTTGTATTAGTCCACTTTCTGGAACTTTGTCAAGAATGTGTTTTTTAGCTTCTTGGTTTAACTCGGTTAAATCTGCAGCTTCAAATTTATTAAAATAACCGTCTTTTTTATCGTAATAATTTAGGTTGGTTTCTACTGTAAGTACTTCGGGTTGTGGAAAATGTGTTAATACTATTTTTTTGTTTTTGGTATCTGCTTCAAGTTTTATTTTACTTAAATCGAAGCCTACATGTGCTTTTGCATTTATTATTACTAATGCTTTTTTCTTGCTATTTACCATTTTTAAAAAACGCTCTTTTACATCTTCGTAATGGTATATTTCTGCAAAATCACCTTCTACTGTAATAAATTTACAAACGGTTTTTACTTTATCTAGTAATAGTAATGATTGCGAGTGTACTAGTTTTTTGTTTTTAAACGATTTAAAATAGGTAAAAACACCTAAGCTTATTAATATGCCTAAAATAGTTCCTAAAAAAGCTTCCATTTGTTGTAATTAATTTTTAATCGATAACTGCAATTTGTATACCACTAATTTACGCATTTATAAGTGCATATAAAATAGGTTTACTTGGTGTGGCATCGTTTTCAAAAGGAGCCACTTGTAGGTTTAAAAAATAGCTACCATCTTTTACTTTGTTTGGTACATAAATAAATTCGGTTATGGTTGCTTGAAGCCTAGTTTTTCCTTCAGTATTCCAAAAGGCATTATGTGCTAAAAGAAGTCCATTGTCTTTTTCTTTATCTACACTTGGTAAGTCTATAAGTAAATGTTCTACATTTTTTTCACGTAAATATATGGCTGCATCTTCTAAAAGATATGGTGGATTACTATGGGAGTATTTTGCAGATAATTTTTCTTTAGTATTTGGTATGGTTCTAATTATTACTGCTTTTCTTTTTTTATTGCCTAGTGCAAATTGTAATTGTTTTTTAGAAATTACAAAATCGTCCCCTAGTTTTTCTGGTGCTACGGTTATTATTTCAGCTAAAAAGAAAAACTGTTTTAAATTTTTATTTATAGAATGTACTTTTTCTGTAATATGACCAACACATTCTGTATGTGTGCCATGTGCGTGCGGATTAAAATAAATATTATTAAAATTAATACTAGCGCCTTCTTTTACACTTGCAGTCCAACCATTGTCTTGTACTGGTTCTATTTTTGGGTCGTCTAGATACCATGCGTTTACATTTTTTTTCGATGCGATAAGCGGTATAGAAATGTCTATAGGTTTGGTTAAATCTATTTTATATTTTTTAGAATTGGTTTCTATAGTTGCTATCATTTAGAACGAGATTTTTGTTTAGGTTAATTTTCTATAATCCCAAATATACTAAATCATAAATAGCTCGGCAGCAATTCCGTCTGCTAAAAACTTTCCTTTTTGGGTTGTCGTTAATATTGTATTTTCTTTTTGTTTTAAAGTTTCGCTATGTCGTTGAAGTAATTTATTTGCTATAAATTTTTCCGACATTTTTAGCGTATGTTCTTTAAAAGTTATCCCAAATTCTTGTTCAATGTTGTCTATAGATATTCCCCAAATAGTTCGTAAACCAGTCATAATATACTCGTTATATTTATCAGTAATACTTAATGTTTCTTCGGTATTTGGCAGCGTATTATTTAATACAGATTTTATGTATTTTGAGTTATTAGAAACATTCCAACTTCTTTTTGTTTTATGAAAAGAATGTGCCGAAGGGCCAATACCTAAATAGCTTTTGCCTTGCCAATAGCTGGTATTATGTTGCGAAAAAAAGTTTGGTTTTCCAAAATTAGAAGTCTCGTAATGTACAAAGCCTTGTTGGTTTGTTTCTGTAACCAAATGATTAAAATGCTGTAATGCTAAAGATTCGTTTATTGGTGGATAAGTCCCTTTTTTTATAAAGGAAGCTAAAGCTGTTTTTGGCTCTACGGTTAATGCGTAACTAGATATGTGATTTATACCATAGCTAAAAGCAATTTGTAAGTTTTTGTTCCATTTTTCTAAAGACATGTTTGGAATGCCATAAATTAAGTCGATAGTAATATTATCGTAATATTGCGTTGCTATTTCTAAACAATTTTTTGCTTCGCTAGCAAGATGTGCTCGATTCATACTTTTTAAGTCGTTATCGAAAAAAGATTGTATACCTATACTTAAACGATTTATAGGGCTTTTTGCTAATTGTATTATTCGGTCTTTGGTTAAATCGTCTGGGTTAGCTTCTAGTGTTATTTCTGGATTAGCAGTAACAGGATAGTGTTTATAAACAGTATTTATTAAAGATTGTAATTCTAAATTAGAAAGTAATGAAGGAGTTCCGCCACCAAAATAAATGGTTTCTATTTCTGTATTTTGTAATTCGTTTTTACGTAGTATTAACTCGTTTTTAAGCGCTTCTAGTAGTTCGTTTTTATGCTTTAAACTTGTTGAAAAATGAAAATCGCAATAATGACATGCTTGCTTGCAAAATGGTATATGTATATATATTCCAGAAATAACTATAAGTTTTTAATTATGAATTTCTTTTTTAAAAAGGCGTTATTTTTTTATGCGAGCTTCGTTTTGTTTTACAAAACTGTCCCAGCCAGAATAACTTTTGCCTACCGAAATTTTTCCAGAATTATAAAAATGGCAAACTGCTGCTGCAAGACCATCTGTTGCATCTAGATTTTTTGGAATGGTTTTTAAACCTAATAAACTTTGCAACATTTTTGCTACCTGCTCTTTGCTAGCATTACCATTTCCTGTAATTGCCATTTTTATTTTTTTTGGTAAATACTCGGTTATCGGTATTTCGCGCGATAATCCTGCTGCCATGGCAACACCTTGCGCTCTTCCTAACTTTAGCATGCTTTGTACGTTTTTACCAAAAAAAGGAGCTTCAATAGCAATCTCGTCTGGATTGTGTGTATCTATTAATTCAATAGTACGTTCAAAAATTAGTTTTAGCTTTAAATAGTGGTCTTTGTATTTTTTTAAATCGAGTTCGTTTAGTTGTAAAAACTCCATTTTTTTCTGCTTCACTTTTATAAGACCAAAACCCATAATTGTGGTTCCAGGATCAATTCCTAAAATAATTTTTTCAGTTTTCATTATTCGCAAAAATAACAATCGCTTAAAGCTATAGAAACACCAGCGCTTAGGGTTAATAAATTACCATTAAAAGAGCCAAAGCCATCACTAGGTTTTTTGTAATTACTACTTAGCCCATAAATATAAGATGCGTCTATAAAAGCCGATAATGTTCTAGAAAAGCCGTAATGAAACTCTACTCCAGCAAGTAAATTAAAAAAATTAGTGTTGTTGTTTGTAAAGTCGCCAAGTGGTTTTACAAACGTAAACCCTGGGCCTGCGTGTGCTTGTAAACCAAACTCTGGTGGGAGCGCTAACAAGCTTGTAATGTTGTAAACAAATTGCGCATTAATTCTAGAGTAATTTACTTTAAATTCTGGCGAATTACTAGCATGGCCAATACGGTTATAACCAAAATCTAATTTTGCAGCCATTTTGGGTTTAAAAGTATATTGTACACCTAAACTAAAACTAGGAAAATTAATAGATTTGGCTTTAAATGGTTTTACAAATCCATTTTGGCTTGGGCTATTAATACCAAATGCAAATTGTGCTTTCCAGGTAGCTTCTTCAACTTGAGAATTTGCTGTTGTAGCAAAAAGAAAGCAGCATACTAAAATAGGAATTGCTATTAATTTTTTTATTGCTGTGTTCATATTATTATATTGTTTTAATTTGTACAAAATGGGATATTTATTTTAAATGTACAAAGCACGCTCACACAAAACTAAACAATTCTTTTTTGTACTTATTAAATTAAGTATTGTATTTGGTGCTTTTTATTTTATTTATAATAAACTTACTTCTAATACAGAACTACAATTTTCTGAATTTCTTGTGTTTTTAAAAGAAAATGATGCTTTTTCCATAAAAAACGCACTTATTTTAGTTTTTTTAAGCATTTTTAATTGGTTTTTCGAAATTTTAAAATGGCAAAAATTAGTGTTTGTAGTTCGTAAATTATCTTTTTTTGAAGCATTAAAGCAAAGTTTAAGTGCCTTAACTGCTTCGCTTTTTACACCCAATAGAATTGGCGATTATGGAGCTAAAGCACTATACTATAAATTGGCAGATAGTAAGCGTATTGTACTTTTAAACTTTATTGGAAACATGCAGCAAATGGCTGTTACAACCGTTTTTGGTTTAATTGGTTTATATTTTTTTGTTACACAGTATGCTATAAATATTCCTGTACGTAGTGTTTCAAGATACTTTGTAATAGTAATAAGCATTACTTTGTTTTCTGTTTTTGGATTTAAAAAACAAAATAAATTTGGCATTAAGGGTTTTTCTGTTGAAAAAATTATAGCATTTGTTAAAACCATCTCTTTAAAAAACAAATTGTATTCTTTTCTTTTTTCGTTAATTAGATACTTAATATTTTCGTTTCAGTTTTATTATTTATTAGTTTTATTTAAAATAGATATTTCTATTTATAATGCTTTTATTTCTATAACAAGCATGTATTTTTTGGCTTCTATAGTGCCAACTATTTTTATTTTTGATGTATTAATAAAAGGTAGTGTTGCTGTATTTGTTTTTAGTAAAATTGGAGTTAATAATTTTACTATTTTAAGTGTAGTACTAGCAATGTGGATTTTAAATTTTGTATTACCTAGTATTCTTGGAAGTTATTTTGTGCTTCAATATAAACTACCTAAACCCGTAAAATGACTCTTTTTCTAGTTTTAATTATTTTAATATATCTATTGTTAATAGGGATTTTAACTATTGGTTTCGATAAGGTTAAAACATTTACTTTAACAGATGAAAACTATAATGCAAAGTTTTCTATAATAATTCCATTTCGCGATGAAGAAGAAAACTTACCAGAATTATTAAAGTCAATAAGTGCACTACAATACCCAAAAAATCTTTTCGAAATTATTTTTGTTGATGACCATTCTATAGACCAATCGAAAACCATTATTCAGCAGTTTAAAAATAAAAATAAGGCTGTCGAAATTATGGTAATACAGAATAATAGAATTAGTAATTCCCCAAAAAAAGATGCTATTACAACAGCTATAGACTTGGCAAAATACCAATGGATTGTTACTACAGATGCCGATTGTATTTTGCCTAAATATTGGTTGGAAACTTTTGCTGCTTTTGCGCATTATAGCAAAGCAGAATTTATTGCAGCTCCAGTTAGTTACCACAAAGTAGATTCTTTTTTTAAGCGCTTTCAGTTGTTAGATTTTTTAAGTCTACAAGGTGCTACAATAGGAGGGTTTGGCATACAAAAGCCCTTTTTGTGTAATGGAGCAAACTTAGCCTATACAAAAGAATTATTTTTAGCCTTAAATGGTTTTGAAGGGAATACCAATATAGCTAGTGGCGATGATGTATTTATGCTAGAAAAAGTAAGTAAACAATTTGCCAATAAGGCAGCTTATTTAAAGCATAAAAATGCAATAATTACAACTAATGCACAAAAAAACAGTAGGCAATTAATTTCGCAACGAGTACGTTGGGCAGCAAAAGCGTCTAGTTATAATAGCTTTTTTGCAAAATTAGTTGGGTTGGTAGTTTTGTTGGCAAATGCATCTATAGTTACAGCTTTGTTTTTATCTATTACTGGCGTTTTAAAAGTAAATACCTGGTTATGTCTGTTTTTAATAAAATGTAGTATCGATTTTTTATTGCTATTTAAAACTGCTCGATTTTTTAATCAAGAATCGTACTTAAGCTCTTTTTTATTTAGTAGTTTACTATATCCTTTTTTTAGTTTATATGTTGCAATGCGTTCTGTTTTTGGCACCTATAAATGGAAAGGAAGATCGTTTACAAAATAAAAAACTCTAGTATTTATTTTGTAAATTTACAAGAACCAACCTTATGTTATTTATGAAAAAAATAATTACTTTTTATTGTATATTCTTTATTTCGAGTATGGTATTAGCACAAAAAAACTATACAGTAAACCAAGAAAAACTTTCGCTTAAAACCGAAGTAGAAGGAACTTTAGATTTACTTTGGAATACTACAAATAACACCTTTAGGTATTTTATAAAAGATAAAAACGAAAATATTACCGAACTTAAAAACACTAAAAATCCGGAAACTAAAAAATATCAAGAAGAATATAAAACGGTTTTAAATACTATAACAAATAATGCAAGCATCACTAATAAAGTAAAGCTTACATTAAGTAGTTTAAAAGAATATGTTGAAACCTACAATGCATCTCTAAATGCAGATTATAAAATAAGTGAAAAAGCAAAATTAAAAACTAGAATTGGTGCTTTTGGTGGCGTAACAAATAATCCGTTTGTTACAAATCCAGATAATAAGTACGCGCCGTTTTTTGGTTTCGAATTCGAGGTTTTTGAAGCTAATAAAATGCCTAGACATGCTGGGTTTTTTAGTGCACGTCATGCGTTTTCGCAAAGCGAATACAAATATGCAGCAACGCAATTGGCTTTAGGCTATCGCTATCGATTTGTTAATAAGCCTAGTTTTAATGTTTATGGAAACTTAAAGTTTGCTACTTTAAATTTTTCTAAGTCTGGAAATAATAGCGCTACTGCTTTCGATATTCCTTTTATTTTTGGTTTAGGTGCAGATATAAAATTAAATTCTAATAGTTTTATAACTTTTGCTTACAATGAATTGTTTGGAATATTTATAGATAATCAAGGGAATTTTCCAATAGATTTTGCAATTGGTTATAAACGCAATTTGTAATGCGAATAGATAAAACCTCAAACCCTGCTTTTTCCCCTTATTTTTGGCCCAATAGAAAGCCTGCAGACAAAAAAATGACAATAAGTGGTATTGTAATAAAATCATTCTTTTGTATTGCAATTATAGCTTTTGTAACGGTTTGCATTTGGAAACTATATACTACAGGATTCGATATATCCTGGTTTATTCATGGCGGTCTTATTGGTGCAATAATTATAAGCGTAGTCCTATCTTACTATAGGCGTTTAGCACCTCTTTTGGTGCCTTTATACGCGATAGCAAAAGGATGCTTTTTAGGAGGTATAAGTAGTTATGCACATGCAAAATTTCCAAACATGCCCTACCAAGCAATTGGGGTAACTATAATAACTTTTTTTACTATTCTTTTTCTGTATCAAACACGAATAATAGTAGTAACAAAAAAGTTGCAAAGTGTTATTATAACAGCTTGTAGTAGTATTTTTATGGTGTATATTGTTTCTTGGATTTTAAGTTTTTTTGGTGTTAAATCTTTTGTTTGGGGAACTTCTTGGATAGCTATTGGGTTTAATATAATTGCTGCAATTTTTGCTTCCCTAACCTTATTGTTAGACTTTAAATATATAGAAAAGCAAAAACACAAAGCACCAAAAAGTAAAGAGTGGTTTGCAACTTGGGGACTTTTAGTATCGCTAGTTTGGTTGTATGTAGAAATTTTAAGACTTATGAAAAAATTTGCTATTCGGTTTTAATCTACACGAATCTCAATAGGTAAAGTAAACTGTGTTTTTACTTGCTGTCCGCGTTTAATAGCAGGATAAATTTTTGGGAGCGCATCTAAGCTTTCTAATAATAACGTTTCAATATTCGGGATTTCTTGCTTTGTTATTAAATTAATTTTGGAATTGATAAGTGCTATTTTTCCAGTTTCAGAAATTACAAAATGTACCATTATAGTGTCTTTAATATCTTGCGAAACTGTAATTTCTTTTGCTGTTAAATGGTTATAAAGATTAGAGGTTAATGTGTTTACAAAACATTTTTTTTTTGCTTCTTTACTTTCCTGCGTACTGCAAGTTTCGAAACTTGGGTAAACATCTACATCGTTCCAGTTAAAGGTTTTTAATTCTTCCTCTAAAATAGCTTCTGAAGTAGTTTTTTCTACATTAAAATATTTACAATTTGTAAAATTTATAAACAATAATAAAACAATTACTTTTTTCATAAGAATTAACAATACCGAAAAGTACAATTTTTTTTGCTTCTATAAAATACAGCAAGTGTTTGTAATTAATACTATTTGCCTTTGGCTCTAAACTTCTCTAAATTTAGTTCGCTAATTCGGTTTTTTACTGTTGGTGTATGTATGGTATTTGGAAATTTCTTATTAAATTTTTGAAAAGCATTAAGTTTCATGTCTAGGTCTTTATAATACTTGTCTTTTGTCATTAATAAATAAAAATGAGCTTGCAAGTTTTTTGGGTTTTCTTTAATGGCTTGCTTTAAGGTAGCTATAGCTTTTGGGTATTCTTTTTGTTTGTTATACACTATAGCTAGTTCTGTAAACATATCGTCTAAAGGTTGGTTTAGTAATTCGATAGCTCGATTCATGTATTTTTCGGCATTTTTAAAATCCTGAATTCTATCGTAAAGTTGCCCTAAAACAAAAAGAGTTTCGGTGTTATTTGCATCCAATTCTAAAGCTAAAAGTAACTGTGTAATTGCTTTGTTAAATTGATAAGTTTTTAAATAGCAATAGCCTAATTTTTCATGTATAAATTGTGTAGACTCCTTTTGTTTTATTAATTTTTGAAACCACTCGATTGCTAGGTGGTATTCTTTTTTCCAGTAGTAACTCTGTGCTTGTATGCTTATTAAATCTAGGTTATCGGGATAGCTTTTTAAACCAATTAAAACATAGTGCGTTACCGAGTCGTGCTTTTGTTTTTTTAAGCAATATCGTGCTATTTTATAAATACTTTTTTGATGTGTATTATCTAGATTAAAAGCTTTTTTAAATGCAGCTTGCGCTGTAGAATCGCCTCTTTTTTCTAATATTAAACCAGTATAATAGTGAAGGTTAGGGTTCTCTTTATCGACATCTGCTAATTTATTAAAGTATAGCAAGGCTTGTTGGTAGTTTTTTGTTTTATACAGAAGTTTAGCGTATTCAAAAAGAATTAAAGTATTGTTTGGGTGTGCAGTACTGCTTTTTTTATAATAATTTAAAGCTTGCCCAAAATTTCCAATAGCTTGATAGGCTCTAGCAATTTTTATCGACACTTCGGTTTTTTCATTATATGTATTATATGCTTTAATGGCTTTGGTAAAATTACCGGTTGCGTATAAGCTATCTGCAAATTTTAAAACCGAAGGTTGCGCTTCGGTTTTAAAAAATATAAATAGTAAAATTATGCTTAAGTATTTAGTCATTAATTTTAAATTTTATAGGTAGACCATATGGTACAGTAACGGTTTTACCATTATGTTCTCCAGGTGTCATTTTTGGTAATGCACTTATTACACGAATAGCTTCCTGTTCTAATTCTGGATGCGATGAGCGTACTCGAATATTAACAATGTTTCCGGTTTTATCTATTTTAAATTGTGTGGAAATTCGAATGGTGCCTTTTAATTGTAAATCGTTGGCTAGTTTAGAATTGAAATTTTTTAAAACATGATTAGAAATGCTTTTGCTAAAACAGGCTCTTAAGTTTGATTCATTTTCGCAACCTGGAAAAATTGGAGATTTGTCTAATTTGCTAAAAGGAATTTCTTTTTCCATAGCTGTACTAGATAACAATTTTTCCGATTTAGTGCCGTCTCCATGTTCTAGATTAGCTTTAAATTCGTTTATAATATAATCTGCTAATTCCAGACGTTCTTGCTTCGATAAATTACTGTTTTTAGTTTGTAATTGGTTTCTAAACTTTTCTACTACATCTTCCATGTCTTGATCTAATGGTTCTGCGTTCGCCTCATTTTGTGTGCAGGAGGTATAAAACAGCATACCCATAATCATTGGGAATAGTAAAGTGTACTTTAATTTTAAAATTTGTTTGGATTTTGATTTTTGTAACATAATGATTCGTTTTTTGATTAATGATTGTTTGAAAAATGGATTGACTATTGAAATATGTTTTACTTGAAAAACTTGTGCTAATAAATTACTGTAATATGCCGTTTTGTTTTCTGTTTTTATGGCTTTTTCATCTGCAATAAATTCATGAACCGTAGCAATTCTATTTTGATAGAGATATATTAATGGATTAAACCAAAAAAGGATTCGTAGTATTTCGAAAAACAACAAATCTATACTGTGTTTTTGCTGTACGTGAACGCATTCGTGTTGCAAAATCGTTTTGGTGTTTTCTGGCGCAATAGCATCACCAATAAATACATAATTAAAAAAAGAAAATGCAGTTTGACTTTCTGCAATGTTTACTATTAATAAATTACCCTGCCATCGCTTTGGGTTGTTATAAATAAGCTGTAATACATTGAATATTTTATAAGCAAAAATTAGTGTAGCAATACCAATGCCTAAATAAAACAGATGCTCCCAAGACCAGATAAAGCTGCTTTTTGAAACCGTTGAAAATTGTTCTATTGTGTTTATAGGGACTTGGTTTTGGTTGCCAAATACAACTTCTGGTAAATGTATAATATAGTTTTTCGGAACGATTTTTTTTAACGGAACAATTTTAATAAATGGTAATATTACCGAAAGTAAAGTAGTTGCTAATAAATACACACGGTTGTAGTTAAAAAAGGTTTCTTTTTTTAAAAACAAATCATAAGCAAGTAAAAAGAATGCCTGAAAAACGATAGTTTGTAGTATGTAATGCAGCATATTTTTATTGTTTTTTATTAATATCCTTTAAAACCGATTCTAATTCGTTTAAACTGATGTCGTTATTTTTCATAAAAAATGAAACCATGGTTTTAAACGAGCCTTGAAAATAATTGTCTACCAATTTATTTAACGATTGATTGCTGTAATCCTTTTGTTGTACTACTGGAAAATAGATATGCCCTTTTCCTTGTTTTTTATAATCTACAAAACCCTTACTTTCTAAAATTCTAACAATTGTAGAAACCGTATTATATGCTGGTTTGGGTTCTGGTAATTCTGCAATAATAGCTTTTACATTAGCGTTTTCTAACTGCCAAAGTACTTGCATAATATCCTCTTCGGCTTTGGTTAATTGTTTTATTTTCATAATTTAAAAGAAATATCGTTTTACAAATATAACTATTTTTTTAGTTTAAACTAATTTTTTAGTTACAAATATGTAACATAATGGTTTTGTAAGCGTCTTATAGAAAAAAATTAAATGGATATTTTTCTTTCCTTATTAGGAGTGTTATTTATGGTAGTTGGTGTAGTTGGTAGTTTTTTACCTGTACTTCCTGGACCGCCATTAAGTTGGGTTGGGTTGCTATTATTACATTTAACGCAAGCTGTACCTGTTAATACGTGGTTTCTAGGTATTACATTAGTGGTTGCTTTAATAGTATTTGCTTTAGATTATGTTATTCCTGCAATGGGAACAAAAAAATTTGGAGGTAGTAAATTAGGCATGGTAGGCACAACGGTTGGCTTGCTTATAGCAGTCTTTATACCAATATTTGGTGTTTTTGGTATTATTATTTGGCCTTTTGTTGGTGCTTTAGTGGGAGAGTTGCTTAATAAAGCAGATTCTAAAACTGCAGTAAAAGCAGCTTTTGGTTCTTTTCTTGGTTTTTTAACCGGAACCTTTTTAAAGTTTATTGTTGCTATTGTGTATTTCGGGTTTTTTATAGCAACTTTTTGGGAGTATAAGAGTAGTATTTTTACTTTATAAAGTGCTTAAAACAAAAAAGCATCCCAATTTTCTATAAAGAAAAAAGGAAAGCTTCTCATTGGAATACTTGACAACATCAAGTAACTCCTACATTTACCTCAACAATACTGTCGAGATAAAACAACACAACTAAATTTTATTGCTAAAAAAAGCTTCAACTTAGTTGAAGCTTTAGCAATTTTTGCGGTCTGGACGGGACAAAAATTGTGCTCCGTAACCATATATTAATCAGTCTTTTATATTTTTGTCGCTTCGTAGACTAGACAAAAATTAGACGTTATTTTGTAAATGAACCTGCTTTAACTAATCCTCATCTTTCATTAAAGCAATGCAAATATATAAAACATTTTAATTTACTAAACTATATTTTCTATTTCTTTATGTTCAATAAGTAATTAGTGCTTCTACCTCCAGAGTTCGCTTTAACTAATATGTCCTTATTTAATAAATCTGTAATATCACGTAATGCGGTATCTTGTGATGTCTTCGTCATTTTTGCCCATTTGGATGTAGTAAGATTACCTTTAAAGTTGCCTAACAGTTTGTTTAGCACTAATCGTTGTCTTTCGTTTATGGTTGTAGTTTCGTGAATGTTCCAAAATTCCGCTTTATACAAAACTTTCAGTAAAGCACTTTCCGTTTCAATCAATGCGTTTTTCAAACAATGGAGAAACCAAACTAACCATTCAGTTATATCGTTAGAACTATGTTGAACTTTTTTCAATACTTCATAATATTGTTTTCGTTCTACCAACATTTGATTTGACATACTATAAAATCGTTCAGAACTTTTATCAGAACGAGCAAGTAATAAATCAGAGATGGCTCTTGCTATTCTGCCGTTTCCGTCATCAAATGGATGAATGATGATAAACCAAAAATGTGCAATAGCCGCTTTTAGTACAAGGTCAAGTTCATTATTTTCATTAAACCATTTTAGAAATTTATCCATTTCAGATTTAACAAGTTTAGGAGCAGGAGCGTGATAGTGAATTTTCTCTTTACCCAACGCTCCAGAAACAACCTGCATTTCTCCCGTTCTGTATTTACCCACTTCAATTTTATACATACCGCTACGACCAGATGGAAAAAGTGCAGAATGCCAACCAAAAAGTCGATCTTCGGTTAGTGGTTGTATATAATGCTGTGTTGCATCTAACATCATTTCTACAACACCTTCAACATCTCTATTACTTGGTACTAATCCTGCCACATCCATTCCTAAACGCCTTGCAATGGATGAGCGAACTTGTTCGTAGTTGAGTTGCTCGCCTTCAATCTCAGAAGATTTAATAATATCAAGGGTAAGTGTTGCAAGCGTAGTTTCCTCTTTAACAGAAAAACCTACAGCATCCATTTGTCCAATGATTTTTCCTTGCAAGTTTCGGACTTGGCCAAAGACTGCATTTATGGCATTATCTTGCCAATGAAAATTCGTCCAGTTTTTATTTTGATAAATGTATTTTGCCACTAATTTTGAATTATGCGGTAAATATACAAATTATTCTCCGCATATTTGCGGTGATTAACTGATTTGTTCTCCGCAAAAGAGTTTATTTTGAAGATACTATCACTCAATTATAAAATAGCATTAGATGATTTAATGCAGTTTATTGGAAAAAAAAATCAGCATATTTCAAAAATGGAGTCCTACTTATCTAAAATACAACTAATTATCGATAAGGGTATTCAAGGATTTGACTTATAAATATGTAAGTTAATTGACATTTTGAAGAATGATTTTTGTTCTTGATTTTTTCTTTTCTTCAATAGGAAAGAAGAATACAAAAGCATTATAATGATTAAAAAAATAATGGTATTTGCATTTTATAGTATCACCCATTAAGTTTTTAAATTGAATCTCGCCAGTATCATGTAATCTTCTTTTGTGTTTAAAATCTTGAGCAAACTCCCAATTGTAACCAAAAGTTTCAGGTATATCTAATTTACCTATATCCTGTAAAAATGACTTTGAGTAGAATAAATTTCTTAACGAACAAAAAGGCTCATTCCATTTAGGTTCTGGAATTTTATTTAAAACTATCATACCGCATCTGTTTTTAGATTTTAGTATATAATTTCTTAAAGCTGCGTGATTTGATGAGCCAAATTTTTTAGCTAAAGCCATTCCCGATTTAATAGATAATGGTAATTTCTCTAATTCACTATTGAACCTTTCATGTTGAAAGAGAGTAGCTGAAGCAAAAAGGTTAGCCTCAAGTTTAAATTGTTCTTCTACATCTATAGAAAGCGAAGACTTATTGTCAAATGCGAGAGATAGTTTATTTTGCCAAGGCAAAATTCCATGCCCTAATTCATGTAGAGCAACAAAGTACTTTCTATTAGTTTTATCCTTTAGGTCGACATAAATTATATTTTCTTCTCGAAAGAAAATACCTTTAATTTTACTTAATCCAGATAGAAGATTTTGTATTTGTCCTTTGGTTCTATATTTGAGATTGTCAATAAAAGATTCTTCAATTTTAGATAAATCGAAGCCCTCATCTATTTTTAGATTAGCATATTGTATTATTTCCTCAACAGGTGTGGGAAAAACATCAAAACAATTGCTATCCTTCAATAAATTGTAAGATATTTTTTCAATTGCATCTTGTGATTGAAGTACGGTGGTTATTTTCTTTTCGATTTTAAAAATTTTAAATATTCTAGTACTTCCTCTTTTTCTTCTTTGGACATTTTTTCCGTAGAGAATGCAATTCGACTATTGAGTTGAGTCTCTTCTTGTGTTTGTTTTGGTTTTTTAACAATACCAGATTCCTCTAATATTTCCGCAAGTGGAGTGTCGTAAACATTCGATAATGTAGTTAACACGTATATTGAAGGACTTTTGATTTTGTTATTTTCAAGTTGACTTAAGTATGCGTTAGATATACCTAAGTTTTCTTCAATATACTTTAGAGTTAAGTTCTTCGATTTACGTAAAGACTTTAAATAAGAGCCTAATGATGTCATATAAAGATTTTCAATTCTAGTGCAAATATAAAAATAAAATCTTAGTTTAACTAATTTTTATCTAGTAATATTAAGATTAAATATTTTAGATTAAATCTTAATATATTTAGATTTTTAATTATATTTGCCATTATGAATTTAAAAATTAACGTGCCGATAAAGAGATAAAAAAAATCCAATCTATTGCGACAACAATATAATTGGATTTAAATTTTACAGGAATTATAGTTTGGATGACTACACTTTGAGGCTTTATCACCATCAAAGGATTCCTTTATTTTGTTATACAAAAGTAATGATTTTTTACGTCATATCGGGTGTTTTAGCAAAATATTTTTGTCTGAATAGTACTTGACTTATACTGTTTTAAAGAATGACAGGTCAAGGTAACCCCAAACCTTGAATTGGGTTTAACGTAAAAAATCGAAAACGATGAATTACACATTTAGAATAAATAGAAAGAAATTCGAGTCCAACGAATCAAAATTAACTGGTCGCCAATTATTAACTATCGCAAGTCTATTACCTGTAGAAGATTATGAATTGCTGTATAAAATTAATGAAAAAGGCTTCGAGCCTATTCAGCTTGATGAGCCAGTCGATTTAAAAAAAGCTGGAATAGAAGGTTTTAGAGCTGAAGTTCGTAAAGGAATTATTATCAAAGTCGATAATAAAGAATTTGAAGTTCATGAATGTATCATGACTCCAAATGAGATTATGGCTATTGCTGGTATAGATTCAGACAGGTATTCTCTTAATGAGTTAAGAGCAAGAGGTGTAGAAGTCACTTACAAAGATGATGCTGAACATAAGATTGCAATTACCAAAAAATCTTGTTTTGTTAGCTGTAAACGAGATTTAGTAATTAATTGTATTATCGTAAATGCTCGAGAAAAGCCTTGGAATAAAGACAAAATCTCATTTGATGAGGTTGTAGTTTTAGAATATGGTTCTATAGTGGCTAATCCTAATGTAATTTATACTGTAAATTATGTGAAAGGTGTGCCTAGTAAACCGAATGGTACTATGGTTAAAGGCGAAGTGATTTTAGTTAACAATAAAATGATTTTCAATGTCACTCAAACTAATAAATCATAGTCCTGATATCAAAAAACTTCGTGACCAAGGTTACGAAGTTGAGATAATCGGGAATTATCTTTTGGTACATAGCGTTCCATTATTAAACGCTAGTAAGAAGGTAGTAAAAGGCACGTTGGTTACCAACGTGTCTATTGCTAATAATCGTGTTACAAAACCAAACACACATGTAATTCATTTTGCAGGTGAGTTTCCTTGTAATATAGATGGGACAATTATTGCTCAAATAAAACATGCTAGTAATACAGTAAAACTTGCAGAAGGTATTACTGTTAATCACTCATTTTCAAACAAACCTGTTAATGGTTACCCAGATTATTTTGAAAAAGTAACTCAGTATATTAAAATTATCTCGGCTCCAGCTCAGCATTTTGATAGTAGTGTGACTGCTCAGACCTACAGAGCAATAGAATCAGAAGAAATGGAATCTGTACTAACTTATAGTGATACAAATTCTTCAAAAGCTGAAATTGACGTAATCAATCAAAAGCTATCTGGATTAAAGATTGGTATTATCGGTTTAGGTGGTACGGGTTCTTACATTTTAGATTTTGTTGCTAAAACTCTTGTAGGTGAGATTCATTTGTTTGATGGTGATAAGTTTTTGCAACATAATGCTTTCAGAGCACCTAGTGCTCCATCTTTGGAAGAGTTAAATGAATCTACTCCGAAAGTTGAGTATTACAGTCGGATATACTCTAAAATGCACAGGCATATAGTACCGCATGAATTATATATTAATAAAACTAATTTAGGTCTTCTTAATGACTTAGATTTTGTTTTTGTATGTATAGATAGAAGTGAAGCTAAGAAAGGAATATTTAAAAAACTAGAAAGTCTAAAAATTTCTTTTATAGATACTGGTATTGGAGTTAAGCGTGTTGATGACTCTTTAATAGGAATGGTTAGAACGACGACTAGTACTCAAGAAAAGAGAAGTCATGTTTGGGAAGGTCGTGTTTCATTTGATGATGTGGATGATGCAGATTATTCTACAAATATTCAAATAGCTGAACTCAATGCTTTAAATGCCATTTTTGCAGTTATAAAATGGAAGAAGCTATATGGGTTTCTCAATGACCTAGAAAATGAATATGACAGTTCTTATTCAATTAATGTAAACTATATAGAAAATAATGATAATTCAACATAAGTTTATAGAATTTATGCCAGATATAATTGAAGATGGTGTTTTATACATATCGTTAAATTATGGAACAGTAATTCATAACTGTGCCTGTGGTTGTGGTAGTGAGGTTAATACCCCACTATCACCTACAGCATGGAGAATGAGTTATAATGGTGAAGCAGTTACTCTTAATCCGTCTGTTGGAAATTGGAGCTTTGATTGTAAGTCTCATTATTGGATTACAGATAGTAAAATAGAATGGGCTTCAACTTGGAGCGATGAAAAGATTAATAAAATTCGTAAAATTGAAAATGACGAAAGGGATAAGTTTTATGAAAATAAAAAATCTATTCCAAAACTCAATGAAACTGATGCGAAACAAGATTCAGAAGAACCAATTCTAAAGAAGAAGTGGTGGTTATGGAGATTATTCTTTGGAGAGTGATTAAATAAAAAAGCCTCTATTTAAATAGAGGCTTTTAAAAAAATTAACTTTTAGATTTAGAAAGATTTAGTGTTACTTAGTACTAAGTTAATGTAATTAGCTTTATCTTTTTTACACAAAAAACTATTACCTGACAACCTTATAACTGGAGTGCTACAACTCAAATAGTCTTTGATTTCAAAACCATTATTAGCATCATGCATTTTGTTACAAGATGGAAATTCGATAGAAAGTTGTTTTAATTCTTTCTTTTTTGCGTCTTCTTTTTTAGTCATTTATTAGTCCACATTCTTTTAAAGAATGAATTGCTTGTTGTTCTAAAGTTGGTAAAGCCTGTAAAGACTTAGATATTTTAGGTTTAATTTTAGTTAAATTAATTTTTACTAATTTACCTTTTATTTTTCTTTCTACAAAATTAGTGAAAAAAGTTAGATAATTTCTAGGTGCAACACCATCAAAAATTAAAATTCTTACTTTATTAGAACTCTTTTCATCTTCGGTTATTGCATCATCATGTAAAGTTAGGCATAAACTTTTTACATAAGGTTCTATATAATATACTTCCTTAATTCCAGCAACAATTATATGTCTTGCGCAATTATGACAAGGGTATGTTGTACAAAAAAGTTTACCATCAATCATTTTTGAACCAGATAATTGACTTCCAGAAATAATAGCATGCATTTCCGCATGAACTGAGCGGGAGAATTCTATTAAGTCTTTAATTTTTGAAGAACGTAAATTTTCTTTTAAGTCTTCAATAATTTTAATACTAAATTTACCTTCTTCATCATGTAAAATACTTTTTAAATTATTATCTTTTTTAATTGAATTAATAACTTGTGAAACTAAATTGTCTTTCTGATAATCATTACTACAAAAACCCTTAACCTTACATCTCATGTCATTTGTGTACCCTTCACGATATAGGTTTCCTCCGAATTTTGGGACATCATTCCAACCAGTAGAAATCACATCTCCATTAATATCAGTGATAGATGCACCTACTTGCCTGGATAAACAAGCAGAATTCCCAGCAGCTGATTTGGCTGAGTACATAGCAGTTTCCTCTATAGTTGGGGTAATTATATCACTTTCAAAAATTAAATGTAAGTACCTTTCTATTTTAGAATCTAATTTAGGTAAATTACTATGAGATACTCTTAAGAAAAAATCTCCATCTGTAAAAGTACCTCTAACATTTTGACCGAAATCATCATTTTCAAAGTCATCAATTTCTACTATATTCGTTACTTCTGAAGGCGATAAATCTTTATTTAAAAGAGTGTTTTTTCTTTCATCCATTGGTGAGAATACACTAAATTGAAAAAAGTTTTTTGTATAAATTCTTCTTAACAAAAGTAATTCTTCTTTATTTTTTATTGAATCAAAAATATAACAACGTCTTATGCTTTTAAAAGTTGTTGGGTCAAGTTTCTCATGGTCTTTAACCTTGTTTTCTTTCAATCTTGATATGTGAATATCTTGAATTGCAAGTTCGGCTAAAATAGAATTATTAGAATACTCTTTTCTAATTTCATTACCCTCTAATATTTTATATATTAAATTAGAATATGCTTCTGTCTTTTGTGGAATATGTTTTAACTCATTTATTTTATGTTGTTCAATATACTTACTTAATTTAATTGGAATTACTTCATATCCATAAGTTTCTTTTAAAACTTTCATTAAGGATAGAATAACCTCTCTTTTTAATGAACCTATAGGTGCGCATATTCCAAAAAACAATTCTTCTGTGAGTGTATTTTTAACTTTCTCTCTAGTAGTTCTACCAATCTCTTCAATTTCTAGCTTTTCTAATTTTGTTGCATCCATCTTTTATATAAAAACACCCAATATAAATAATATTAGGATGTAAACTATATAAAATACGAAATATATAGGATAGTGTAGGTTTAACTTACTCTTACAAAATATTACAATCTTCTAAATCAATAGACACATTAAGAGTTAATCCCTCACAAGTTCCAATGATTGTAATTTTCTGACCTTTCCTTAATTTAGAGACAATATCTCTATTTTTCATTGTGCAGCTAACTTTTGTCCATCCAATACCATCTCCAGTTTTTAAATCAACATTAATTGCTCCAAAAACTTCGCTTATGTCTGATATTTTACCTGTAACTGCTACTTTCTTGCCTTTATACTTGTCATCTGCTGCTATTTCGTTAGAATTATAGGCATTGTATAATTGGTTTGCAGTTACTTCGTAATCGACTTTTAAAATGTACGGACTATTAGGGTTTACTTTTTTTACATAATCCAAATAACCTTGCTTTGTTGCCAAGTGTTTAAAAACATAATCTTGCCCTTTAATGTCTTTAAACCATTCTCCAGCTCCTTTTTTAGTCGCCTCGTAAACAGCATTTAGATTTTTGTTGCTTGGGTTGATATGGTAAAATATGGCTGTAAAATTATAAGGATTTTTAATTTCATTCATTACTTCATTTTCTAATGAATACATTTTGCTTGGCATACCATATAATCCAAACTTTTTTCTGTAACGTTCAAAAACCTCAACGAGTTCTTTTGTATAACCTCCTTTATTTGGTGTTGAAAGCACACTAGCAGCAATTACAAATTTAAATTTATCTTTACCATTTGTAGCGTTTTTAACTCTTTTTTCAAAGTGTTGGTTAAATGCTAATATTTCGTCATTGTTCCTTATAGCTGTGTTTCTCAAACCGTCGTTTATAGCTGAAAACAAGGGTAAGTATTCAGTTGATACAATACTGCTATCAACTAACATCTTATAAGTTTGTGTAGCTTGTAATTGATCAATCATATTTTGCCTTGATAATTTTTTATCATCTGTTAGTGATTGTATATTATTTTCAACATCATCTATGTATGATTGGTAATCAGCAAAAGAGGTTCTTTTTTTGTTGTCTTTTGTACAACTGGTAAGGTTACCAATTATCAATAGTAATAGAAGTGAAATTTTTAGGAAATAATTTTGCTTTAACATTTTATTTTGTTTGTGTCGATCTCCAGCACCGAAAGACTAGGTTATATAAACAAAAAAGAGCGTGGGCTGAACCATACGCTCTAAAGGTATCTGCAAACACCCAAACACAATACAGAACAGACACCACGCCCAGAGGACGTAGCATACAATCTGTATCCCTTGTGTTTAATTAATTTTGCAGATTTCTTAGAACAAGAATACGATTACGCTACTTTATTTAAATTCTATTTTATATCTTCAAATATTTTGGTTTAATGATAAATTAATTTTGTTTGAATGTAAAATTATGATTTTTGTTTTAAACAATATTACTATTTTGAATTTACTTTACTAACTAAGTGTCTATCATATAGTATTAAAACTTGTGAGGCAGAAAATTCTTTACCTCTGCTAGTTCTGTAATCATTTTTATTTAATTGCATAGCAATCGCTCGATAACTCAATTTTTCGTTTTCTCTCATGCCTATAATGGCTAATGTTGCCATTTTATTTCGAGGGTTCTTGACAGCATTTTTTACAAGTTTCTGCGTTCCTTTTCTTCTTGCTTCATCGGTTAGGTTTTGTGGATTTCCAAGTTTAACACCTTTTCGTTTTAGTTCCTTTAAAGCAGCAATAGTTCTATCGCTAATGTATTTAGCTTCTTGCTCAGCTAATGCAGCAAAGATGTGTAATGTGAATTTAGTAGCATGAGGCATATCACAAGCTACAAATTCAATATTGGTTTCCATGAGCTTAGAGATAAAGACAACATTTCTACTTAGACGATCAAGTTTTGCGATAATTAGTATGCTATCTGATTTTTGACAATGCGCTATAGCTAAATTTAGCTGCTCACGTGTATTGGACTTCCCTGTTTCGATTTCTTCGTACTCTGTAAGTAATTTGTCATTTGCAGATAGAAAACGTCTTACAGTAGATTTTTGAGCCTCCAGACCTAATCCAGAGAGACCTTGATGTTTAGATGAAACTCGGTAATATGCTATATACTTTATCATTGTGTAATGTAATTTGAACGTCCGTTTAAGGAACGTAACACTTAATTAGTATATAAATTACGTCTTTTTTTCTGCGCTGTGAAATAAATTAAATTATTGATATTATAATGAGATGAGCTTAATTTTAACATCATAATTGAATATTTTAAAAGGAATAAAAGTTCTATCTGAAATAATTTAACTTATCAAAAATACCATAACGCAAGCTATTTATTTCGTATAATATATTTTTGAAACTTTCAGGAACAAGACTACTGTTCTCTTCAAAAAACATACATCTATAAGTGGCATGTAAAATTTTCTCTTTTGCCTTATGGAGTTGTTTATTATTAAAATAGAAAAGAGCTTCATAATACTCTAACTCAGCTTCAGTGTGGTTTATAGTAGGAAACTCAATATAGTCATTACTTATAGGCTTCAAGTATTGAAAATATTTTTTTAATACCTGTAAATCGTTTCTGCAAATACTTAACATGTTTTCATCGATTTCTTCGCCAATTTCTATTATCCTTAATCGAGAATCTATTATGTTATTTTTAAGCGCAATTATCATTTTTATTAATAGTGAGTTCAAAGTTTTATTTGATTTATTTTCATTATTCATGTAAAAACTCACTGCTTCTTCCAAATCTGTAATAGAATTTTTAAGAATTTTTATAATTTCTATATTATTTGTTAAATCTTCATTGATTTTACTCTCATAGTATATATTATAGGCTTTAGAGCATAAGGCTAGACCTCGGCCATGGTAAAATCTTGGGTCTTTATTTTTGTCAATATATTTATTTGCCAACTCGATACTTTTATGAAACTTTTTTTCACGTCTGTAGAGCCATACCAGTAAATAATCAATTTCTAGGATTAAGTTGCTGGACTTTTCTTTGGTAGAATGTTCTAACTTTCTATTAGTTTTATTATGAAAGGGTTCAATAGCTGAATTGCTGATTAATTGTCGTTGATTTAATAAAATCGTAATAATTTCACTTTCTTTTCTTAATATGTTGGTTACAGATGAATCTATAAAAGTGTTTGGTTCTGGTGTTATTATGTTTATAAAACATAAAGACAAAAACTCTTTTGCTACAGAGTTTATATTTGAAGCTTGAGAATTTGATATATGCTCTATAATTTTACTTAAATAGCTATTAAAGGCATTTGATGTTTGATTAATAACTGTAGGGCTATTAGTGATTTCGTTAAATAATTCAAATAATAAATTATTTAAATTATCTTCATTCATTGAGTAAAATAACAAATAAGGTAAATGATGAAAGTTGTTTTTTATCACATCTTTGCCAATTGGAATTTTTGTATTTAGGCTATCATTACTAATGAATTTAAGTTTGTTAGATAATAAATACGATTGCCTAATTTTTTCAAGTTTAGTTACTGCCACTAAACTTGAATCTTCGAGCAAAACCCTTTCTTGGTTAAAAAAACCAGCTAAATTATTCATAACTCCAGATAAAGACTCATTTCCTACAGTACTTTCAATATCTTTAACAATATCTGATATTTTTGATTCGTAAGCTTTGAAAACTTTATAATAAAACGAGTTTTCAAGCTTCATTTTTGATTCTAAAATCAAATTATTGAGATTATTTATAATTTTTTCTGATTCAGCAGGAATTTTAAGATAACCAAAAAAATTTTCGCTTATTTCACTATTTGTTCTGTCTATATATTTGATTTGTTCTTTAATACTAGCTAGAGAGTCAAGAAAATTAAAGCAATAATCATAATTATCTTCAGTGTTTTCTACTAAAAAATTATAAAGAAATACTTGATAAATATTTCTATGAAAATTAAAATTTGAGTTATTTATTTTAGGTAAATAGTTGTTTTTACCTCCTAAAATTTCAAATATTTTTTTTGATTTGTATGGAGCTGATGATAAGTAATAAAAAATTATATTTTCATCTTTACATTTATCTTCTAAATGGATATTAACATTTGTAATTCTGTCAACTACTGCAATATCCCTATAAGTGTTTTCTAAGTAAATATACCTCTGTAAATCAGAATCAAGTCCCAATAAGTATTGCGAGTTGTCTATAATAAATTTTTGAAATACTTCAACGCCTAATTCACCTGGTCGTGTTTCGTTAAAAATATCATTTATTAACCTATCCTTAGTTGAATTATTTGAGTCGAAATCAAATATTTGTATTTTATCATTTATAAATTCAAAGAAACGGTCAT
>JBMZDY010000005.1:0-27612 GCA_049614585.1 Oceanihabitans sp. | reverse complement strand
CCTTAGCAAATGAAGTAGATGCAAATTCACTGAAAATGACTTTATATGAAACAATTTATGAAAGTTCTGCCAAAATGAACGATTATAAAACGGCTTTTGAAAATGCAAAAAAGTATATGGTTGTTCACGATAGCTTATTTAGTAATGAAAAAACTAAAATAGTTTGAAATTTAAATTTTTTCTTTCTCCATATTTTTATAATAAAATATCCAAACGCCATATATAACCACCATTCTACTGCAAGTGTCCATAAAGTTCTACCAGAACCAAAACTTGTTATTGGTTGATTAGTTACTAATACTTGCCCTGGGAAATCTTCTAACATGAATAGATTACCAATAAAGGTTTTAATATTAAATGCATTATAATAATTATATCCTTCTGGATTAAGTTTAATATTTACGTAATCTATAATAAAAACTACTAATATAGATGGTATTAAACCTGCATATATTCTAGAAAATCTATCTATAAAATATTCTTTAAAAGAGTAATTGTCTTTTCTAAATATGGAATAGCTTATTAAAAAACCCGATAGAATGAAAAAAACTAAAACCGCAATATTTTGAATGTATGGGAATTTAGGTGGTTGAATTAATGGGAAAATAGCTAAAAAACTTATTGCATGCCCAACTACAACCAATTGAGATGAAACAGCTCTTATTATATCTAAATATACAGAACTACTATAGCTTAGTTTAAATTTACTCATTTTTTGACTATGTGTTAAAATTTACCAACAAGAATATCCGCCGTCTACAATTAAATTATGTCCGGTTACATATGTAGATGCATCTGATGCCAAGTAAATTAAAGCACCGTTCATTTCATGGCGTTTTGCTTTTCTATGTAATGGCACTTTATTGGAATATTTTTCAACAAAGGTTTCGTTTTCACTAGGGTATTCAATTCCACCTGGTGTAATACAGTTTACTCGTATATTATCTTTTCCATAATATGCAGCTAAATATCTTGTAAAATTATTTAATCCTCCTTTGGATGCGTTATAAACACCATGCG
Source organism: Oceanihabitans sp. (assembly GCA_049614585.1). Taxonomy (GTDB): domain Bacteria; phylum Bacteroidota; class Bacteroidia; order Flavobacteriales; family Flavobacteriaceae; genus Oceanihabitans. The sequence continues at coordinate 26,592 of JBMZDY010000005.1, read as the reverse complement.
AATATATTTGCTTAATATTTGGGTGTTTGTCTACATAAATTTCATGTAAGTTAGAGCCTTCGTAAATTCTTTGGTCGTTACCTACTATACCATAAATAGAACTTATATTTATTATAGATCCGCTTTGTTGTTTTTTCATTTGCTTTATAAAGCATTGGCAAGTTAAAAACGGTATGGTTAAGTTTCCTGCTAAACCAATGTTCCAGCCTTCTAATGATACATCTTCGAAAGGTAAATAAAAGTCGTTACCTTTAGCAGTTACACTGTTTATAAGAATATCGATACTGCCATGTTTTTTTACTATTGCAGCAGAAAGATTGTCTAGTTCTTCTTTTTCTAAAGCGTTTATTTTTAAATATTCTACTGTATCTAATTTCTCTTCTGGTATTATAATATCGCAGCTTATTACTGTTGCATTATATTCTATTAAAGTTTTTACAAACTGGGATCCCAGGATGTCACTTCCACCAAAAATTATGGCTACTTTTTCTGATAAATCAAACATTATTCTAGATTAATTAATATAATTATTGTTTTCTGATTCTTCTATAATATTCATTACAGAAACTGCTTCTTTATAGGTGCATAATTGCGATGGTTTTCCATTAATTGTATTTAGAAAATCTTGCATTTGCTCTACATACATATTTGTTTCTTTAAATGTATTTATTATTTCCTCAGGTTTATTATTGTCTCTATATGTTATTGTAATTGTTTTTTTAATGGCGTCATAATGTATTTCTCCATTATCGCCATAAAAAGAACCATTTCTATAAGTGTTTAAACTAAAAAAGTCTAATTCTACTCTAGACACCATTGTTTTATATTTTGCAATAATAATGGAATAATCGTCAACATCTATTTCTAAGTCTGAAATTTTTCCTGTTAATGAGTATACTTTTTCTGGTTCATTCAAGAAAAACACCAGCAAATCTAGTTCGTGAGAGAGTGTTCTTAGCGCTCCTCCTCCTAACTCTTTTCTAGAGAAATATTCTTTTCTATAATCTGTATATGGATGCCAACTTGGTAGGTATTGCCCTACTTGTATTCTAGAGTGAAATATGTTTCCTATTAAATTATTGTTTAATAAACTTTTTACTTTTTTAATTATTGGATGGTATCTTAAGCAATAGCCTACCTTAATTAAGTTTTTATTAAAATGTGTAAGTTGCTCTAGTTCTTTTGTTTCTGAAGCTATTGGTTTTTCTACAAATAAAGGAATGTTTAATGCATTTAAGCTTAAAATAGTTTCTACGTGTAGTGCTGTTGGGTTAGAGATTATTATTCCGTTTAAATTTAAGGCTAAAAACTCTTCTAAGTTAAACAGTTGTTTAACGCCTTTTAAATCGTCTATTACTTTGGCTCCTTTATTGGTTCGTAATGCATATATACTTGTTACTCCAAGTTCGTGTAGTGCATTAATATGGGTCCAACCAATAGAACCAAGCCCAATAATTCCTATCCTAATTTTTTGGTTTTCGTTTCTTGTTCTGTCCATTTTTTCTTGTACATATCTCTACATTCTTGATTTATTGCAACTATTTCTGGATGTGCGTCTAAAAATTCTATTAGTTCTGGAGTTGTTTTCTTATAGGTGTCTTCTCCTAATCCATGAAATACTTTTTCAAAAAAAGTAAAGTCTTCTGGGTAATCTACTGTTAGTCTAAAATTTTCTCTTATTAAATTTTTATCTACTGGTAATTCTTTTACATTAAATTTTTCTTTGTTAAATAACGATCCCCAAACTTCTGTGTCTTTTATGTTTTTATTTTCAATTATTTGCCTTAATGTATTGGTTTTTAGTCCGTAAATAAAAAAGCCGTGTGGCAAATCTGTTGAGGTAATTAAGTCTGCATTTGTTTTTTTATAATAGGATATTACCTCTTCAAAATAATCGAATCCAAATAAAGGGCAATCGGCTGTAATGTTAATAAAGAAATCTAGGTCGAATTTTTTTGCTGCTTCATATAATCTTTCTATTACATCTTCTTCGCTTCCTCTATAATAGTCTACAGATTCTCTTTTTGCTATTTCTTCTAATACATCGTCTTGTGGATTGGTTGATGTTGCAATTACAATATTACTTACTGCTGTAGAAAGTTTTGCTCTATCTAACATCCAGGCAATTAACTCTCTATCGAATATTTTTAAGGTAGCCTTTTTTTTAAGTCGGCTAGATTTCATTCTAGCTGTTATAATAAATCCTATTTTCATTTGTAATTTAATTTTTAGAATTGTCCCTATTTATTAGCATTAAATTGGCTGCTGTCTGCTTTTTTAAATTCGTAGGAAACATTTGAAAAATCTATAAATTCGTCTGTATTAATATCTTTATTTGCTTTTAATCCTATTAGTTTTGGTAAAAAAGATTGTAACATATAAGTACTTTCGTTTGTACGTTTAAAGCCTATTTTATCTATAGAAATAGTTTCGCCTTTTTTAATATTAACCTCGGCAACAATTGCTTTTTTCATAGGGCCTGTGTTACCATAACTAAGTTCGCCATCAGACATTTTTAAACTTCCAGTACCTACACTAGTTGTTATAATATCCATTAATTCTCTAGTTTTTTTAAGTTGCTCTAAACTTACTGCTGCTTGGCTATCTATTCGTTTTTCACCAAAAGCATGTGTAAAGTGCTTTTCGCATACATTAATTCCCATAGTTACACCAAGTGTAGAAATAGTTTCGTTGTGTTCGTTTAGTGGGTCTGTATGGTCTGCATAGCCTACTGGTAAATTAAATAGGTCTTTTAGTTTAATCATTTTTTTAAGGTTAATATCCTCGTACTTGGTTGGGTAATTTTGAAAACCATACATTAAAAATATATCGTTTTGTCCAAGCTCATTTAGCATGTCTATAGCAAAAGAAACCTCATCTATTGTAGAGCCTCCAACCCCTAAAATTACAGTGCCTTTAAATTTTGCAGCCTTTTGTAATAATAAAAAATCGTTTAATCCTGTTGCGTGTAATTCTATTGCTTTAATAGAATTGCCTGTATAGTTTAAAACAAAATCTACAGACTCTGGGTCGTTACAAAGCACTAAAGAATCTAAGCCTTTACATTCGTTATAGTCTAGTATTTCTGTCCAAGCATCTGGTGTTAATAACCATTCGCTAAGCGCTTTATAAGCTTCGTGGTTTTTTACAAAATAGTCGTCTAAGTTTAGTAATAAATGAAACTTTATAGCATCTACTTTTGCATCTGCTCCATGATTTATTAGTGTTTTTAAAAATGCTTTATCTCCTTGATGGTGAAATGCAGTTTCTCCAATTAAATATGGTTTACTAGTTGGTAGCATATTAAAATTTTATGTGATTTATATCTTCTTGAGCTTGTTTAAAGTCTTCGTGCTTTCCTATATCTAGCCAATAACCTCTTAATGGATACGAATGTACTTTAAAATTTTTCTGAATTAATGTCTCCATTAAATCTGTAGCATTAAAAAAGGCGTTTTTAGGAATTAAATCGAGTACTTCTTTTTTCATTAAATAAATTCCTCCGTTAGAATAATACGTGTATGTAGGCTTTTCTTTAAAACTTAATACTTGATTTTTATTGGTTTCTAAAACGGCGTAAGGAACTTTTACATCGTATGGTATTGTTACTACAGATAAGTCTGCTCCCGACTCTAAAAAGCTTATAAAAAAGTCTTCGTAGTCTAAATTAGTTAATATATCGGAATTTGTTACAAGTATGTAATCGTGCTGAAAATTGTTTACTTTAGAAATAGCACCAATAGTTCCTAAAGGTTCTGTTTCCCAGATATAATCTGTTTTAATATTTTTTTGCGAACCATCTTTAAAATAGTCTTCTAGTTGTTCGCCTAAATAACGAACCGACAACCAAAAATCGTCTACACCAAAGGAAACTAGTCTATCTATATTATGCTCTATAATTGGTTTTTCTCCAATCTTAAGTAATGGTTTTGGTGTGTTGTCGGTTAATGGTCTTAGGCGTTCTCCACGTCCTCCAGCCATTACCACAGCGTCTATTGGTAAATACGATTTAAAGAAACGGAAATTTATAATGTTTACTATTTTATCTTGTTTGTCTAAAACAGGTATAACTCTATAATTTTCTTCGCGATACTCTATAATTTTTTTTAGATTGGTTTCACCTTTTCTAACGTATCGAGGGTTTTCTTGAATTACATTATTAACCGTATCGTTAATTGTAATTCCTTTAATTAAACCACGTCTAATATCGCCATCTGTTAAAGAACCAATTAGTTTTTCGTTATCATCTACAACAAAAAGAATCGCGTCTTTTGCTAAAATATCCAGCTGTACTAATGCTTGTTTTATTGTGCTGTTTTTTGGTAAAAAATGCTGTTTAAAGTTTATCATTTTCTTTTTTTAATATTTTTATTATACTAGAGGATGCACCATCTTTATAGTATACGTTTTTTCCTTTATAATCTCCTAATGCTAATGTTTCTTTTGTTTTATTAGAAATACTTTGTGCATTAAAGTCTATATTTATTATATTTTCGCTTTGGTCTCTTCCTTTTTGCCTATCGCCAACATTTACAACATACTTATTAAAAGATGCTGCTTCAATTATACCACTAGAAGTATTTCCTATTAAAATTGAAGCGTAATGCATAGCCGAAAAATAGTTTATTTTTCCAAAATTTTCAATAAGTATTACTTGGTTAGGGTTTGCCTTTTTTAATTTAAGCATGGCTTCTCTAAACACAGATCCTAAGGTGTCTGCATTTGGCATGGTAATTACTAACTCGATATCTTTTGCTAATTCACTTAAGCCTTTTAAGGTTTCTAATGCAAATTTTTCATTGTCTGTTACCGAAACGGTTTCAGGGTGAAATGTAATTAACGCAAATGGTTTATTTTTTAAATGAAACTTTTTATAGAACAACTCTTTTTCTATAGGTTGAAAAGATTCTATTTCATCTAAACTTAAAGCTCCAACAGTATGTATGTTGTTGCTTTCTCCTAATATTTCTACTATTTTTTGAGAGTGCTTTTTTGATGAGGTAAAATGCAATGCCGAGGCTAAAGTTATTTGGTGTCTGTAAATATTATCTATAGCTCCTAATGTTGTTTCGCCACCATGAATATGTGCAAACTTTACACGATAAGGTATTCCAGCTTGTACTGCAGCGCTCATCTCGAATCGATCGCCTAGACATAAAACCAAATCGAATTTGTGCTGTTGCCAAAAATCGGCAAACTTTAATGTTGTTATTCCATACGATGTTGCAATAGAAGCTTCATCGTCGTTGGTTAATAACATGTTTATTTTATGAATAGGGGTTTTGTCTTTAGCTTCTATTTGGTTTAATGTAAAACCATGAAGTTTCGACAAATGTGTTCCAAAAGCAATTATTTCCAACGTAAAAAAAGCATCTTTTTTTAATGCTTCTAATAATGGTAAATAAATCCCATAATCTGCTCGCGAACTAGTAAGTACTCCTATTTTCATATTAAATCGTCTTCCTGGTAATCTTTGGTTGCTTTTTTTCCTATGTAGGTATCCCAGAGCATTGGTGAAATTCCTGTACCAGGTCTTTTTATTGTAATATTTTCGGAAGTGAAAATATCTCCTTCTTTTATATTTTTATTAGCTACTATACTTTTTCTTGCTATCGGTTTGTTTTTGGTTTCGCTTATACTTGGTTGTTTCACACCATTTCCAAGAGCTACCTCTATATTTCTAATAGCATCTACCATTGCTTTTAATTCTATTGGATTTAAAGAAGCTTTATGGTCTGGACCATCCATACTATTGTCTAGTGTAAAATGCTTCTCAATTACTTTAGCTCCTAATGCTACTGCGGCAATTGGTATTTCTATTCCTAAAGTATGATCGGAATAACCTATTGCTACGTTAAATTTCTCTTTTATACTAAGCATCGCTTTTAGGTTTACATCTCCCATAGGAGTGGGATACTCTGTATTGCAATGTAATATAGTAATATTATTTAGGCTTGTTCCAGATTTTAATACAACTTGTAAGGCATCTTCTATTTCTTTCATGTCTGCCATTCCTGTGGAAATAATTACTGGTTTATTTAAGCCACCTATTGTGCGTAAATAAGGTAAATTAGTAATTTCGCCAGAAGGAACCTTAAAAAGGTCAATATTAATATCGTTTAAAAACTGAATGCTTTCTAAATCGAATCCTGTAGATAAAAATTTAATGTTTTTGGTTTTACAATATTCTATTAATTCGAAATGTGCTTCTTTACTAAGTTCTAGTTTTTGAAGCATTGCAAGTTGCGATTCGGAAGCGTTTTTTGTGTTCTCTTTTTGGTAGGTTGCTTTTTGTGCGTTTTTACTCACCAATTTTTTAGCATTAAATGTTTGAAACTTTACATAATCTACTCCAGCAGTTGCGGCAGCATCTATTAGTTTCTTTGCTAAATTAATGTCGCCATTATGATTTACACCAGCTTCGGCTATTATTAACACCTTTTCACTCATACTTATATAATTCTTTTGGCTGGATTACCAACCCAAGTTTCGTTTTCTCCTATATCTTTAATTACAACAGCTCCTGCACCTATTACTGCTTTGTTTCCTATTTTTATTCCTGGTAATATAGTAGCATTCGCTCCTATAAATACTTCGTTTCCTACACTTACACTTCCTGCTAATACAGTTCCTGGAGCAATATGTGTAAAATTACCAATTTTACATTCATGCTCTATTATTGTTCCAGAATTAATTATACATCCTTTTCCAATTTCTGCCATACTATTTATTATAGCTCTTGGTCCAACTAATGTAGATTTTTTTATTAATGCTTGCTTTGAAACCTTAGCACTAGTGTCTATTAAAACCGTTTGATTTAAGTGGTTGGCTTCTATAAAAGCAATTACTTTTTTTCTTATAGTATTAGAGCCTATTGCAGGAAATATAAAATCCTCCTTAATTATTGTTTGTATTGCAACATTGTTTTCGTCTCCTAAATAACTTAAATTATAAGGATTGCTATTGGTTTTTGTTTTATTAAAATAACCCTTTATTTTATAGTTATTAGACAATAGGGTGTCTAATACAACATATGCATGTCCTGAATATCCTAATATAAATATGTTTTTAGATTCTAACACTACTTGGTATATTAACTACTCTATCTTCTAGCCATATAGCGTTTTCTAGATTGCCTTTTTGTGCTGTGCTATACATGGACAAGTTATTCATTAATTTCCATATTGGCCTTGTCATTACTCCATTATTGTTAGTGGCTTCTAAAAAAACATCTCTCGCTTCTTTATTTGGAAGTATTAGTGCGTTTAACCAATAATTTGAATTGGTATCTTTAGGCTCTACTATAAATTGCGGGGTTTTATCTTTAAAGAAGTTTTGGTAAATAGAGGCTAATTCTCTTTTGTTTTTTATATAATTTGGAAGGCTTTCTATTTGCGCACAACCTAATGCTGCATTAAGATTTGGAAGTCTATAGTTATACGCAATCATATCGTGTTCAAAATCCCAACGATGTGGTATTTTTGCTGTTGTAGTAATATGCTTTGCTTTTTTTGCTAGGGCTTCGTTGTTGGTAAGAATCATTCCGCCACCACCTGTTGTAATGGTTTTATTTCCATTAAAACTTAGTGTTCCTAATAATCCAGATGTTCCAGTGTGTTTGCCTTTGTAATAGCTTCCTAAAGATTCTGCTGCATCTTCTACAACTTCTATATTGTATTTATTACAAACCTCTATTAGCTTGTCTATTTTTATAGGCAAACCAAAAGTGTGCATTGGTACTACTGCTTTTATTTTTCTGTTACTGGTCTTGTTTATACATTCGCCATTAATCATTTTTGTGTTATTTGCTAAAAAATGATCTAATTTTTCTGGCGACAAGCCTAAAGTGTCTTTATCTACATCTACAAATACAGGTTTTGCGCCAATATAACTTAAGGCATTGCATGTTGCTATAAATGTTAATGGTTGCGTTATAACCTCATCGTTTTGCTTAACACCTGCCATTAATAAGGCGATATGTAATGCTGCGGTTCCGTTAACGGTTGCTATGGCATATTTTGCTCCTGTATATTTTGCTACATCTGCTTCAAACTGGTCTACAAATTTACCAACACTAGATACAAATGTAGAATCGATACACTCGTTTAAATACTTTTTTTCATTACCTATAAAACGCGGTTCATGTAATGGTATAAACGCATCGGTTTTATAAAGCTCTTTAATAAAATTTATGGTGTCTTGATACATAGGTTACATCTTACTATCTAAATATTTTCCAGTTTCTTTGTGCCCAAAGTTTGGAATCATTTTAAAAAATAAAGCTACAATTTCTTCTTTATTCCAGCGTTTTTCGGCTTTTAATTTTTGAATTGTTTTGCTAAACATTTCTAGCAAATCGTTATTATAATTTGCTTCGTTTTTTATAATTCCTAAGTTTTCAAAACGGTTCATGTCTAGCGTTTCGCCTGCAGTAAAAAACTCTTCGAAATCTTTTTCTCCAGTGGTATCACTAGGTGTAAATAAACATGGCCATTTTCCTTCTTGTGGAAGTGTGCTTATTAAGCTTCTTGCTTCGTCTTCGGTTTTACACAAATACGGTTCTAAATTTAATTCTTTTAAGTACTTAACTGCTATATCTGCAAATGAAATTAAGTGTAAATTCTCGCTTAATTTTGGAAAGAATATATCTCTGTTTTCTCCAAATATGCAAGACATTAAACATAATTCTCCAGATTCTTTAGGGATTACAAAGTATCGTTTTATATCGTTTGGCGCTACTATAGGCTGCCCTTTTTTAATACGTTGGTCGAAACCGTGTAACAAAGAACCATCTGAAAAAGCTACGTTTGCAAAGCGTGCTGTAGATATTTTTATGTCTTTACTTTTTCGCATTAAAAACATTTCCATAATACGTTTGGAGGCTCCCATCATATTCACTGGGTTTGCTGCTTTATCTGTTGATACGCAGAAATATTTTTTTACTCCTTTTTGTATGGATTGTTCTAATGTTTTTTCGGTATTAAAAACATTTACATCTATCATTCGCATAAGTGTAAATGGATCTTTTTCGCTTCGTACGTGTTTTAATGCAGATAGGTTTAATACGTAATCGTATTTACCGTCTGCTTCAATAAACGCGTCGTACTCAATAGAGCCAATGTCTAATGCAAAGGTTTGAAAGTCTCCATCGATATAGCCATGTGAGCTTCTTAAGTCTCTTACAACCTCTACTAGATTGTTTTCGCTTATATCTACTACGTGTAATTTTAAAGGATTTCTTTTAAAAATTTCTTTTACTACGGCTTGGCCAATAGATCCTGCTCCACCAATTACTAAAAAAGAAGATGCGGCTACTATGCTGCTTAATTCTTTTTCGTGATTATTAATGTCTGCAATAAAAAGTTCTTTTTCTCTTCCTATTAAATTGAGTTTATTCATTTGGGTTTTGGCCTTTAATTTCGACTATTTTAAAACGCTTCTTAATTTACAATTATAGTATTATCGTATTGAACTCTAAAAACGTCTGTTTTTGTTTTTGTGTTCATTATACCTACAACTGTTTTTTTGAAACCTAGTAATTCGCTTTCAAAAGACTTAAATAATACATAACCATCTTTATAATTTTTTAAAGACTTTAGGTTTATCCAATACGATGAAGCTCCTGCTTTTTGAAACTTTTTGTCTAACTTTTCTACATCATCTTCGTATGCAAAATTTTGAATAAATAAAGAGTAATCGCCATTTTTATATACATCTATATTACTAGACTCTAAAAATACTTTAAATAAAAATTTATTCTCTTTTTTGTCTTCTATTTGTGCTTTTGTTAATGTAATACCATCTGCTTCAAAACTAGTTTCGTTTAACTGTACTACGTTTGCAGGAAGTTGTGGTTTTTTTGGTTCTTCTTTTTTAGGCGTAACAACTTCTACTTCTGGTGTTACATTTTCTACTTCTTTTTTTTCTGTTTTACAAGAAATAATTGTGCTTACTAACACGATAGATAATAATACTCTTTTCATAATTCTTTTAATTTTTTACTTATTTAATACTCCACAAAAATCTAAAACGACTTTATCGTTAGATAATTGTAATGTTGAAAATTCTTTATGTGCTACTAAAAATACAATAATATCGGCTTTTTGTGCAGCAGTTTCGTAATTGGTTAATTTAAACACTGTATGCGACTCTATATTTGGCTCTACAATAAAGTATGCTTCGTTGTTAGCGTTTTGTAATACTTTTTGCGCAATATATTTTGCTGGCGATTCTCTTAAGTCGTCAATATTTGGTTTAAAAGCAAGTCCCATTAAGGCAATACTTGGTTTTCTGCCGTGTTTTAATTCGAACTGTAATTTTTCGGTTTGTACTTTTTCAGCACACCAAAAAGATTTGTAATTGTTTATTTCTCTTGCTTTACCAATAATTTGAGATTCTGCTGGATAATCTGCAACTATAAAATAAGGGTCTACAGCTATACAATGGCCACCAACGCCACAACCAGGTTGTAAAATATTTACTCTTGGATGTTTGTTTGCAAGTTTAATTAGCTCCCAAACATTAATATCTGCTTTATCGCATATTAATGATAACTCGTTTGCAAATGCTATTTGTACATCTCTAGAAGAGTTTTCTACTAGTTTGCACATTTCTGCTGTTCTTGCATTGGTTTCGTGTAAATCTCCTTTAATAAATTGACGATAAAATGCAAGTGCTTTTTGGGTTGCTTTTTCGTTTACACCACCTATAACACGATCGTTATGTACCAATTCGTACATTACGTTTCCTGGTAATACCCTTTCTGGGCAATAGGCAATATTTATTTTATTTGTTAATTCTGGTCTTTCATTATGTATAAGCTCCATCATTTTTTCTGTTGTTCCAACAGGTGAAGTCGATTCTATTATATATAAATCGTCTTCTTTTAAAAGTGGAAGAATAGCTCTAGTTGCTGCCTCTACAAAAGAAATATCTGGCTCGTTTTTAGCCTTAAATGGTGTAGGTACAACAATTAAATATGTGTTTGCTTGTACTGGAGTAGTTGCTGCTTTTAAATACCCTTCTTTTACTGCTGTAGCTACTGCTGTGTCTAGCTCTGGTTCTACAATGTGTATTTTACCAGCATTTATAGTTTCTACTACTTTCGGGTTAATATCAACACCATGAACTTGTGTTTTATTTTGTGCTATTAATGCTGCTGTAGGTAAGCCAATATAGCCTAGGCCTATCATTACTACTTCTGGATTGTTCATTTTTATTTTTTATTTACTTTCTAAAGTTTAAATTTTAAGAGATACATGAGCTTTATAAGCTATACTTAGATTACAAAATATTGGTATCTTATTTATTTAAAAATTTAATGTGATTTACTATTTTATCGCAAGCAGTTCCATCTCCATAAGGGTTGTGTAACATACTCATTGCTTTATAATTGTCTGGATTGTTTAATAGGTTTTTTGTTTCTGCTACTATTTTATTTGTATCTGTTCCTACCAATAAAACGGTACCTGCATCTACAGCTTCTGGCCTTTCGGTTGTATCACGCATTACTAATACTGGCTTTCCTAAACTTGGTGCTTCTTCTTGTACACCACCACTATCGGTAATAATTAAAAAAGATTTATTCATTAACCACACAAATGCTGGATAAGACAAAGGATTTATAAGCTTAATATTATCTATATCTCCTAATAACTCGTATACTGGTTTTTGCACATTTGGGTTTAAATGTACAGGGTAAATTATTTGGGTATCTTGGTTTTCTTGTGCTATTTGCTTTAAAGCGCTACAAATGTTTATAAATCCTTGTCCGTGATTTTCTCTTCTATGTCCTGTAACCAGAATTAGTTTTTTAGTTGTATCTATTAATGGTTTTAGGTTTTCTATTTCGGTATCGGAATAGCTTCCAGAATTCACTTTGTTGTTACTAAATTCTAATGCGTCTATTACTGTATTTCCTGTTACTAATACCGTTTTTTCGGATACATTTTCGTTTAATAAATTTTGCTTCGATGTTTGTGTTGGAGCAAAATGTAAATCGGAAATTCTTCCTGCAATACTTCTATTTATTTCTTCTGGGAAAGGAGATCTTTTATTAAAAGTACGTAATCCTGCTTCTACATGACAAACTTCTGCTCCAGAATAAAATGCAGCTATGCTTGTTGCCATGGTTGTTGTAGTGTCTCCATGTACGTAAACATAATCTGGTTTAAACTCTTCTAGTATTGGCTTTAAATCGGTAATTATTGCAGCAGTTAAAGAATATAGATTTTGATTTGGCTTCATTAAATCTAAATCGTAGTCTGGCTTTATTTCAAAAAAATCTAACACCTGGTCCAGCATTTCTCTATGCTGAGCGGTTATACAAACTTTGGTAATAAAATGTTGGTTTTCTTTTTCGAAAGCTTTTACTAAAGGTGCCATTTTAATGGCTTCTGGTCTTGTACCAAAAACGATAAGATTTTTTTTCATTGATTAAGCCTTTTACTTTTTTAATGAATTTAGGTTTTCATTTTAAGGATACAAAAGTACTATAAATAATAAGTCTAGCAATATTTAGTTGCTGTTGTTATGTTATGAAACTATTAAATACAAAAAACACCCGTTAACCGGTAAGTGGTTTCTAATTAAAGATTTAGTTTTTTAAGCTATACTATCATACCAGCTGCAACGGTTTCGTTTGTGGTACTATCTATTAATATTATACTTCCTGTGGTTCGGTTCTCTCTATAAGAATCTACCATTAAGGGTTTTGTGGTACGTATTTTTAGTTTAGCTATGTCATTCATATGCAGCACTTTATCTTCTGTGTTGCGGCCAAGGGTATTTATATCTATTTTATAAATCACCTCTTTTATCATCGCCTTTTGTAAGTTTGAAGTGTGCTGTATTACATATTTAGCTCTTGGTTTTGCTGGTTCATTGTTTAACCAACACAACATTACCTCTATGTCTTGTGATGCATTTGGTTTGTTGTTAGAACGCACAATCATATCGCCACGACTTATATCAATATCGTCTTTTAAGGTTATAGAAACCGACATTGGTGCAAATGCTTCATTTAAATTTTTACCTAAAGCATCAATAGTTTTTATAGTTGAATTAAAACCAGAAGGCATAACGGTAATATCGTCTCCTACTCTAAAAACACCACTGGCTACACGACCAGCATAACCTCTATAATCTCTATGTGTTTCGTTTTGTGGACGCAATACCGTTTGTACAGGAAAACGTGCGTCTATTTTATTTATATCGCTGCTTATATGAATAGTTTCTAGAGTGTGTAAAAGTGGTGCGCCTTGGTACCAGTCTATGTTTTTAGAACGTTCTACTACATTGTCTCCAAATAGTGCGCTTATAGGAATAAACCGAAAATCTTTAATTAATAACTTGGAAGAAAATTCTTCAAACTGATTTACTATTTTAGTATATACGGTTTCGCTATATTCTACCAAATCCATTTTATTAATACATACAATTACATGTGGTATTTGTAATAAAGATGCAATAAATGCATGTCTTTTAGTTTGCTCTATTACTCCATGTCTGGCATCTATTAAAATTAAAGCTGCATTTGCTGTAGATGCACCTGTAACCATGTTTCGAGTATACTGTATATGTCCTGGAGTATCTGCAATTATAAATTTACGTTTTGGTGTTGTAAAATATCTATATGCAACATCTATAGTAATGCCTTGTTCTCTTTCGTCTTTTAAGCCGTCGGTAAACAATGCTAAATCTACACCTTCGTGTCCTTTTTGTTTACTTGTTTTTTCTACGGCTTCTAACTGATCTTCGAAAATAGATTTAGAATCGTATAATAATCTTCCTATTAGTGTGCTTTTTCCATCGTCTACACTTCCTGCTGTTGTAAAACGTAATAGTTGGTTATTTTCTAACATGCTTTGTTTGGGTTTTAATGTTTTGCTTATTTTTAAAAATAACCTTCTCGTTTTCTATCTTCCATAGCGGTTTCCGATCGTTTATCGTCTGTTCGGTTTCCGCGTTCTGTTTGTCGCATTGCAGAAACTTCTGCTACAATTTTGCTTAATGTATCTGCTTCCGATTCTATTCCTCCTGTAATGGTAATGTCGCCTAAGGTTCTAAATCTTATTTTTTTAGTTTCTACGGTTTCATTTTCTTCTAACTTTAAAAAACTAGAGTATGGTATCCAGGAATTGCTTCGCCAAACCACTTCTCTTTGGTGTGCGTAGTAAAGGGATGGTATTGCAATGTTTTCTCGAGTTATATAATTCCAAACATCCATTTCTGTCCAGTTACTTATAGGAAAGGCTCTAAAATGTTCGCCTTCAAAATGTTTTCCGTTAAATATATTCCAAAGTTCTGGTCTTTGATTTTTTGGGTCCCATTGGCCAAAATCGTCTCGATGTGAAAAGAAACGTTCTTTTGCTCTTGCTTTTTCTTCATCTCTTCTGCCACCACCAATTGCACAATCTATTTTATGGGTTTCTATGGTATCTAGAAGGGTTGTTATTTGTAGAGCATTTCGCGTAGCGTTTTTTCCTTTTTCTTCGGCAACCCTTCCTTTATCTATAGATTCTTGTACAGATCCTACTATTAGGTTAACACCTAAACTGTTTAATAGATTGTCTCTAAATGCTATTGTTTCTGGAAAATTATGCCCTGTATCTATGTGTAAAAAAGAGAATGGTATTTTGGAAGGGTAAAATGCTTTTTTTGCTAAATGGCTTACCAAAATAGAGTCTTTTCCGCCAGAAAATAATATTACTGGGTTTTGAAATTGTGCCCAAACTTCTCGCAATACGTAGATTGCTTCGCTTTCTAGCTCGTCTAAATAATTTAAATAGTATTTACGCATTTTTAAGCTTTAGTTTTGGTGTTATATAATTTATTATTTTTTGTGCTGCTTCTTCTACAGATAATGTTTCGGTTGGTATGGTTATCGCAGGATTATTAGGTGCTTGGTATGGAGCAGATATTCCGGTCATATTTTTAATTTTTCCTTGTTCTGCCATTTTATACAAGCCTTTTGTATCTCTTTTTTTACAAGTTTCTATATCTGTTGAGATATAAATTTCTGCAAAATTTTTTATGCCTACAATTTCTTTTACTGCTTGCCTATCTTTTTGGTATGGCGAAACAAATGCTGCTAACACTACTAGTCCTGCGTCTAACATTAGGTTGGCTATTTCGGAAATTCTTCTAATGTTTTCGGTTCGGTCTTCGGGTGAAAATGTAAGATCTTTATTTATTCCGTTTCTTATATTATCGCCATCTAAAATATAGGTTTTTACTCCTTTTTTATATAGTTCTTTTTCTACTACGTTTGCAATAGTAGATTTACCAGATCCAGAAAGCCCTGTAAACCACAACAATAAAGGGTTGTGCTTATTGCTATTTTTGCGATCTTTTGCTGTTACTTGAAAAGTATGTGTTGTTATGTTTTTTTCCATTAGTCTGTATTTTTTCTAGAATACAAGCCGTAATTTATTTTATACCATGCTCTTTCGTGTGCATAATATAATAGCAATTTAGTAATTACCTCAACAATACCAATTTTTAATCCTATTAATCCGTTTCCTGTTATTATCCAAGCTATTATTATGGTATCTAAAGTACCTAAAATTCGCCAAGTAAGAGTTTTTATTAGGTGCCTTTTTTGAGCGTTTTTTATATTGGATTTAAACCAAAACCGTTCGTGTAAATAATACAAAACCATTTTAGACAACACTTCTATAAACCCAATTTTTAATCCTATTACTGGGTTTCCAGATATTAACCAAGATAACAATATAGTATCTAGCGTGCCTACTATTCGCCAAGTTATGGTTTTGGCTATGTGCCTTTTGTAGCTTTTGTCTTTTTTCATTTAGAAACTAAAAACCAAGGGTTTAAAAGGTTTTCTTTATTGTATAATAATGGCTTATTTGTTTCTTGCGAAATTACTGCTATTCCCACTGCGTTACAAATAGCCTGGCCTGCTGCTGTGTCCCACTCCATAGTTGGTGCAAATCTAGGGTAGACATCTGCTTTCCCTTCTGCTACCAAACAAAATTTTAAGGAGCTACCTTTAGATACTACCGCAACGGTTTTTCCTTTTTGTTTTATAGTTTCTACAAAGGCTTCTGTTTCGGCATTCATATGCGATCTACTTCCTACTACCTGTACTAGGTTTGTGTTCGCATTTTTTGGCTGTAATACGCTTGCTTTTTCTATTACTTCTTCTACTGTAGAATTGTGAGATTTTAAGATTGTTTTATAAGCGGTTTGTTTATTTACATCTGCTATATATATAGTTTTTGTAACTGGTACATAAATAACTCCTAACTGTGGTATCCCATTTTTTACTAGTGCAATATTTACTGTAAACTCCCCATTTCTTTTAATAAACTCTTTGGTTCCATCTAAAGGGTCTACAATCCAGCAAGCATTCCATTTTTTTCTTTCGGCGTAATTAGTTTGCTTATTTTCTTCACTTATTATTGGAAATTCGGTTTGCTTTAAATACGAGTTTATTACGTTATTTGCTTGTTTATCTGCTTCGGTAAGTGGAGAGTTATCGTTTTTTATTTCAATATTAAAAGCGGTTTCATAAACTTGCATAATAACTTTTCCTGCATGTAATGCACTGGTAATTGCTACTGCTAAATTTTTATTCATGTATACTTTTTATTACTTGTTTAAGGCTTTCTTTCCAAAAGGGTATTTCTATTGCAAATGTGTTTCGGGCTTTTGTTGTATTTAATACACTATAAGCTGGTCTTTTTGCAGGTGTTGGGTAATTAACGCTTTTTATAGGTTCTAATTTAATAGTAATATTAGACATTTCAAAAATAGATTTTGCAAATGTGTACCAGCTAATTTCGCCTTGGTTGCTATAATGATATAGGCCATAATTTGTACTGTTATTTTGTACAATATGCATAATAAAACGTGCCAAATCTAGTGCGTAAGTTGGCGACCCTATTTGGTTATTTACTACTTGTAGTTTTTCTTTTTCTTTGGCTAAACGAATCATGGTTTTTACAAAATTGTTTCCAAAAACAGAATATAACCACGAGGTTCTTATTATAAAATAAGATTCTAAATGATTTGTAATTATTTGTTCGCCTTCTAATTTTGTTTTTCCGTAAACCGATTGTGGGTTGGTAGCATCTGTTTCTTGATAAGGAATTGTTTGTAAGCCGTTAAAAACAAAATCGGTTGAAATATGTATACATTTTACGCCATGTAAAGCACACGCATTTACTAAGTTTTTTACACCAATTACATTTACTAAGTTTGCTTTTTCTGCTTCGCTTTCGGCTGTATCTACAGCTGTATATGCAGCACAGTTAATACACCAATCTATTTGGTTTTCTTTAAAAAATGCTGCTACTTGTTTTTGGTTTGCAATATTTAATTGCGAAGAACTGGTAAATATAAAATCTATTTCTAGGAATTCGTTTTTAATAGATGCTATTGTTTTTCCTAGCTGCCCATTTGCTCCTGTTACAAGTATCTTTTTTTTCATTTGAAAAGTGTTTCAAATGTTGGAAGCTTTAAGTCTTTATTCGAAAAAATTAAAGCTTCTTCAGGAAAATTCCAATCAATATTTAGAGTTTTATCGTTATAAATTATTCCGCCTTCAGCAGCTTTATTATAGTAATTATCGCATTTATAATTAAATACTGTATTATTTTCTAAAACTAAAAAGCCATGTGCAAAACCACGAGGAACAAATAATTGTTTTTTTTGAATTGCGTTTAATACGATTGAAAAATAGCTGCCAAAAGTTGGCGACTCTTCCCTAAGGTCTACACAAACATCAAGCACACTACCTTGTGTAACTCGAACAAGTTTTGCTTGGGCATTTTCACCTTTTTGAAAGTGAAGGCCGCGTAAAACTCCTTTTGACGATTTAGACTCGTTATCTTGCACAAATGTAGTTTGATTATTTATCGCTTTATTAAATTTTTCTTGGTTAAAGCTTTCCATAAAATAACCCCGAGAATCTGCGTACACTTCTGGCGTTATTACAAAACAACCTTTTAAATTGGTTTCTTCTACTTGCATTTTATACTAATTGTTGTAAATATAGTCCATAGCCACTTTTAAGTAATGGTGCTGCTAATGCTAATAGTTGTTCTTTATTTATGTAGCCCATATTATATGCTGTTTCTTCAATACAGCCAATTTTTAAGCCTTGCCTTTCTTCTATTACTTGTACAAATTGCGATGCTTGCATTAAAGAATTAAATGTGCCTGTATCTAGCCAAGCGGTTCCTTTATCTAAAATTTCTACATGTAGTTTTTGTTGCTTTAAATATGCTTTATTAACATCGGTAATTTCTAATTCTCCTCTATCGCTAGGTTTCATGTTTTTAGCAATTTCTATTACCGAATTATCGTAAAAATATATTCCAGGAACGGCATAATTAGATTTTGGATTAATTGGTTTTTCTTCTATTGAAATCGCTTTATTGTTTGTATCGAATTCTACTACTCCATAACGTTTTGGATCTTGCACATGGTATGCAAAAATTACACCTCCATCTGGGTTATTAGTAGATTTTAAGGTTTGTTCTAATCCAGAACCGTAAAAAATATTGTCGCCTAGAATTAAGGCTACTTTATCTTTACCTATAAATTCTTCGCCAATAATAAAGGCTTCTGCTAGTCCATTTGGGTGTTCTTGTACAGCATACGTAAAGGAGCAACCATAATCGCTTCCATCTCCTAGAAGTTCTTTAAACCTAGGTGTGTCTTTGGAGGTTGAAATAATTAGAATTTCGTTAATACCTGCAGACATTAAGGTTGTTAGTGGGTAATAAATCATGGGCTTATCGTAAACTGGCATTAATTGCTTACTTACCACTTTGGTTAGTGGGTGTAATCTTGTACCAGAGCCTCCTGCTAATATTATTCCTTTCATACTTAAATATACTTTTTAAGATACCATTCTATGGTTTTTTTTATACCTGTTTCAAAGTTTTCGTTTGCTTGCCAATCTAACTCTTTCTCGATTTTTGAAGCATCTATTGCATATCTAAAATCGTGTCCAGGCCTATCGCTAACAAATGTAATTAATTCTTTATAGGATTTTGTTTTTGGCAAAATAGTATCTAGAATTTCGCAAATTGTAGTAGCAATATAAACATTATTACGTTCGTTTTTTCCACCAATATTATAGGTTTCTCCTGCTTTTCCTTTAGCAAATGCTAGCGCGATTCCTTTACAATGGTCTAATACATAAAGCCAATCTCTAATGTTTTTTCCATCGCCATATATAGGAATATTTTCGTTTTGAACGGCTTTTCTAATTATGGTTGGTATTAGTTTTTCGTCGTGCTGTTTTGGTCCATAGTTATTAGAACAATTTGTAGTAACCACATTTAAACCAAACGTGTGGTAATAGCTTCTTATTATAAAATCTGATGATGCTTTGGATGCACTATAGGGACTGTTTGGAGCGTAAGGTGTTTGCTCTGTAAATAATCCTGTTTCTCCTAGTGTGCCGTAAACCTCGTCTGTAGAAATATGTAAAAACCTATTATTTTCGAAGCCCTTTTTTACTTGATTTGGTGCTTGCATCCAATGGTTTTTGGCTACATCTATTAATGTAAAGGTGCCTAGTACATTGGTATTTATAAATTCTGCTGGCTTTTTTATAGAATTATCTACATGCGATTCTGCTGCAAAATGTATTACACCATTAAAATTGTAGGTAGCAAATAATTTTTCTACTAATTTTCTATCGCAGATATCTCCTTCTACAAATGTATAATTAGGGTTTTCTGCTACTTCTATTAAATTAGAAAGCTTACCTGCATAGGTAAGCTTGTCTAAATTTACTATTGTTGAAGTTGGGTTCTCTTTTAAAAAATAAGTTATAAAATTTGAACCTATAAAACCTGCTCCACCTGTAATTAATAAAGCTTTGTTCTTCATAAATTATATTTCTAATACGTTTTCTTTATTTCCGTATTCATCGATTAAACCATAGAATCCTAATTCTTTAAAAAAGAAAAATAATAACACTAAAAATCCTGCTAATAAAGTAGCTTTCATTTTGTTTTTCTTATAAAAATTAACAACTAAAACTGGTTGTGTAAAATTAGATTGTAATTCTACAATTTCTTTTTTAGTCTCCATAGCGCTTTGTAAATCTGCTATTTCAATTTTGTTCGAATTCTGCGAGTTAAAAATTTCGTATTCTCTTGTTGTAATTTTATCTTTATTGTTAGATAAATTAAGGTTTACTGTAGCATTACTAGGTTTTGGCCCTTCTGGTGTATTACCATAATAGTTTTGCATTAAGGTAATATACTTTTGCATTAAGGTATCAGACTTAGTAATAATTTCTTTAAAGATTTTAATTTTATTATTATAGCTTTCTATTTCTACTTGTTGTTTTTCTTTAAAATATTTGTTCTCTTTAAAAATATCTACTATTGAATTTGCTAAACCAGGATACACATCTGGACTTAATGAAAAAACCGTAATATGTTGGGTTTTTATAAGCTCGATTGGGTAAGCTTCTTCAAATTCAAAAAAGGATACATAGATTGTGGAATCTACTTCTTTAAAAAACTCGTGATATTCTTGATATAATTGGTTTTTTGTAATACTACTAGTTACATCAAAACCAGTTATTTTAGCAGCTACTTCTGGGCGAATATTTAGCTCTTTACTTAGTCCTATAGAATCACCGTTTCTTGCAATTAAATTATATCGGCCAATATGATTATATAACAATCTACCGGTTTCGTAATTTTGATTTATCAATATTGAAGATTGATATACTGGTTTCGATTTTTTATCTAAAACTGTAAATATTACAAATACTACAATAGAAGCAATACTTATTTTAATTATATTTTTTTTAGCTACATTAATTCCAAATAGTACTATAAATGAAATTTTCTTTAGTAGCCAAAATAAACCTAAGAACAACTTCTCTATAAGTTTTCCTATTTTTTTAAATACTTTTTCGATGTATAAAAAAATCTGGCCTAAATCTACTTCTTCAGTAGAATTGTTATTTGGTAATTTATCGCTCATAATAATTTACGTATTAAATATTTGTTGTAAAATTTTTCGGGTTATTAAATAGGTTGGTTTTACTCCAGAGGTTCCTAGTCCTCCAGAAGCTAATGTACTACCTGTTTCTAATGGGTTATCACTAGCATAATAGGCATAACGTACTTTTACGTTTGGGTTTATGCTTCCTCTTACTTTAGCTGCTGCTTGTATGGCTTTTTGGTAATGTGCTCCTTCCATTTCAAGGCCGATAACATTCCATGTAGAGTTGTAAAAGAATTTTAAAATGTCTTTGTTTTGTAACGAGGTTCCTAATACTGTTATCATAGATCCTTGATAAACTTCTAGTCCTTCTCCTTCTAAATCGGCTTTACTTAATTCATTTTTAAATGGGTAATTATCTGCCGTTCCTTCAAAAATATGTGCAGAAGGAATCATAATATCTCCTTTTCCTCCTTCTAATATTCCTGCTTTTCCCATTATGGAAATAGATTCTACTTGCAAATGAGATTTTGTTCCATTTGGTTTGTAAGGCTTTAAAAGTTCGTCTATGGTTTCGTAGGCTTGTTCTCCAAAAGCATAATCCATTACTATAATTATAGGCTTTTCTGAATTTAATTTTTCAGGATTTATTGCTATATCGATTTTAGAAAAGTCAATTTTTGCAGTATCAAATATTTGTACATTTATATTGGTACCGGATTGATCTTCAATAAAAAGCATTCCTTTTTGTAACGCTTCTTTTGTTACTTTATTTCGTAAATCCTTATTGTCTTTGTGGCTTATCGCTTCGTAAACTTGAAATATATCTTTTTTAGAGACTAAACTTTTTAATGCATTTGGTGCATATAGCGTGTTTAATACGCTATGCATATTTGCACTTATTATATGTATTGGTCTTTCTAATAAACCGTTTTTATGTAATATAGATTTTATATTGTTTGCCCAAATTTCACCATGTATATGGTGGCCTAAGCGTTCGCGTAATACGGGACTAAATGTTACGGTTCTTTTGTTATTATTTACAACCTCTTCTATTGCAAGTTTTCCTAACCAATATACTATATGTAATAGCTTTTCGGGCTGTTTGGTTGTTGCAAATGCTGTGTAAACTTCTTTAAGTTCGTTAAAGGTTCTGCCTAGTATATTTGCGGTATGTGTTAATGCTATTTCGCGTTCTGGTTGTGTAAGTTTCTTTTTAGATTTTACTGCGTTTTCTAATTTTATCCAATCGCGAGTTGTATTGCCTTTATCGTTTATTAAAACCCGTTTACTTATTTTATGCGATTCTACAAATAAAAATGTAAGGTGTGTTAGTATATCGTAAATTTCAGAACGACCACGAGTAATTTCTATATTCATTTGCTCTTCGTCAATTCTATAACAATTACGTCTTCTTTTTGGTGGTATTATTGCTTTAAAATGTGAATTTGCATACCCTTCGTCGCTGGTAAGATTTATAAACGTACATTCTTCTATTCCTTCAGGAAGTCTATCTACTACGTAAAGTAAGCCTTCTAATTCTGCTTTTTCTTCGCCAATAGAACCATAAATTTCTGGACGTAACAACAATAATGCTTCTCTTAATGTTTCGCCCGAAACTCCCATGGGTTTGTAAAAACCACGATTAAAGAGGTGACGCATAGTTATATACATGCGCTCTATCGCATTAGAGCTTTCTTGAGCTCTGGTTCTTGCATGGTTTTTTTTGTTACTCATTTAACTTCTTTAATCGGCAAATATAATACTATTTCGTTAGATTTTGAGCTTCTAGCTTTTTTGCAATTAATCTATCGTTTGCTAATCGTGGTAATTTGTTTTGACCACCTAGTTTTCCTATAGATTTCATGTACTCTTGAAATCCATCTTTTTTCACTTTTGTGATTTTTAATGGTTGTAATACTTTTCCTGATATTAAATCGAAATAATAACTATTTTGTTTTTGTAAAGATGCATCTATTTTTTGAGCTAATAATTGAATATTTTTTGGTTCTTTTTCAAACTCTATAAACCATTCGTGATAGGGTAATTCGCTTTGTGTATTTATTTGCGGTGCTACTGTAAACTCGGTTACTTGTGCTTTAGAATCTAGTAATGCTTCTTGCATGGCTTGTTCTACTTCTTTACCTATTACGTGCTCGCCAAAAGCCGAAATAAAATGTTTTATTCTACCAGAAACTATTACACGATACGGTTTTAAAGCTGTAAATTGAATAGTATCTCCTAGATTATAACTCCATAATCCTGCATTTGTAGAGATTAGCATAACATAATTTACCTGTGTCTCTACTTCGCCTATTGTATACCGTTTTGGGTTAGTATTAAAGAATTCTTCTGCCTTAATAAACTCGTAAAATATTCCCGAGTTTAATTGCAATAACATGCCTTTTTCGTCTTGCCTGTCTTGGTATGCAAAAAAGCCTTCGCTAGCTGGGTAGAGTTCTATACTATCTACTTTTCTGCCAATTAAGCTTTCGAATTTTGCTCTATATGGCTCGTAATTTACACCTCCAAAAATAAATAAATTGAAGTTTTTAAAAATCTCTCCTACCTTTTTACCGGTTTTGTTTTGAAGTTTTTCGAAATACATTTGCACCCAAGATGGAATTCCAGAAATTATAGTCATATCCTCGGGTAATGTTTCTTCTACAATTGCATTTACTTTGGTTTCCCAATCTTCTATGCAATTTGTTTTTAAAGATGGTAAGCGATTTTTTTGTAAGTATTTAGGCACATAATGTGCTACTATACCAGAGAGTCTTCCTAGTTGTATGCCGTTTTGTTTTTCTAGAATTGGAGAGCCTTGTAAAAATATCATTTTTCCGTCTACAAACTTGGTGTTACCAGTTTCATAAATATACATTAATATAGCATTTCTAGCTGCTTTTACATGTGTTGGCATGCTTTCTTTAGTAATAGGTATATATTTTGCTCCAGAAGTGGTGCCAGAGGTTTTAGCAAAGTAAATTGGTTTGCCTTTCCATAAAATATTTTCTTGGCCTGCTACTACTTTTTCTATATATGGTTTTAATGCTTCGTAATCTCTAACAGGAACTTTTTTTACAAAATCAGAATGGGATTTAATATTTTTAAAGTCGTGGTCTTTTCCAAATTGTGTTTTTGCTGCTTCTTTTATTAATTGCCGAAACACTTTCTCTTGTGTTTCTATTGGGTTTAATGCCCATTTTTGAATGGATTTATAAACACGTTTTGCAAATGGTTTTGCTAATGCAGCTTTTATAGAATACATTGTTTTTTATGTGTTTTTAAACTGTTTATACTTTTGATTCTATTGTTTACTTTATTCAAAATCTATAAAGTTGGTTGGATTTATTGGGTAGCCATTACTCCATAATTCAAAATGCAAATGTGGCCCAGAGGTTAACTCTCCAGTATTTCCAGACATGGCAATTACTTCGCCAGCTTTTACTAATTCTCCTTGGGTTTTGGTTAGAGATTGGTTGTGCTTATAAACCGAAAGTAATCCTTGACTGTGTTCTAATAGTATTACATAACCGGTTTTACTTGTCCATTCGGCAAAAATAACGGTTCCATCTGCTGCTGCTTTTATAGGCGTATTTTCTGCAACCACAACGTCTACGGCATAGTGTTTTTCTTTTACGTCGTAAGCTTCTGTAATGGTCCCATTTACTGGTGGAAACAATACAAAATTTGCATTTGTTGTAGCCGATTCAAATAGGTTATACTTATCTTCTTTGTCTACTTTTGCACGTAAAATAGAATCTTGTTTGTTGGGCAAAATATCTAATTGTTCTATATCGGCTTTTGCTGCTTCTATAATAGAATCTCTATTAAAATCCATACTGCTTAATTCGCCGTGTAAAACTTTTTTAATTGAAGAAAAATACCTTTGGTTTACTGCAATTACTTTTTCTAAAGAATCGGTTTTAATACTTAATACTGTTGCTCGTTTTTTTAATGCGGTAGAGGAGTAACCAGGAATGTACTCTTTTAATGGTGTAAAAGCTATTAAAATTGTTGTAGCAAAAATTAAAAATATAGAAGAAATAGCAAGTAAAACAAAAACATTTAACCTAGTAAGTTTAAAGGATAAACGCTCTTCAAAAGTGTCTTCGTTTAGAATAACCAACCTATATTTATGCAGTAGTTTTTTGGCTATTTTTTTTTCTTTTTTCTTTTTTGCTTTCATATATAAACAAAAGTATATAAAATTATAAAGCCTTTATTTAATATTATATTAAAGTTCTTATTAATAAAGGCTTATTTTCTGTTCTAGTTTGTCAATTAATCTGTTGCTTTATACTTTTTATTAGCTTAAAATTAAAAATAGAATTCTTTTTTAAAACAATAATATTAAACTTTAATTATTAACTTTGCCTTAAATTTTTAAAAATTATGATTTTAAATACGATTTCTCTATTTATAGGTTGGCCACAAGTAGTGCTAATTGCTGTTGTTATTTTACTAATTTTTGGAGGTAAAAAAATTCCAGAATTAATGCGTGGACTTGGTAGCGGTATCAAAGAATTTAAAGATGCCAGTAAGGAAGAAGAAGAAAAAGAGAATAAGAAATAAAGCTTTTCTTTTTTTAGATATAAAAAAACCAACGCAATGCGTTGGTTTTTTTGTTTTTAAATTTAAATCTATTCAATTTTAATAGATCTAATTATAGCTTCTAACTCGAACATATAATCTCGCTTAGAAACCGAAGGTGCAAATGCAAACCCTTCTATTACTAAATATCTGTTATTTGCTTTATCGTCTATCATGTAATTTACAAAAGGGCCAGACATAAATGCGTTTTCCATATCCCAAATACCTTTAGTTTCTATGGTTGGTTTATTGTCTATAATGGTTTCCGATAGAAAAGGTGCATAGTTGTCTTCTGTAACCATATATGCCTCGTCTGTTGGTCCTGGTATAAATGCTTTATTTATAGAATCGCGAATGCTAACTATTTGATTTATTAAACTATCGTTTTTTACTATAGCTTCGTAAGGTAATTCGTAAAGTAATAAATTGGTGGTTCCTGTAGTTATATCTTTTCGAATCCAGTAAACCTTGTTTTCTTCTTTAGCAATTCTATATGCTGTTGGGAAATTTATAGAAACACCAAGTTTTTCTTTTATTGTATTATTTTTATGAAGCGATAAATTAATACGTCTTTGCTTTTCTTTTAATTCTTCCTCTTTAAAAGCAGCAACAATAGCATTGGCATTGGTATTAATTTGATTTACAATTTCGGCGTTTGTTTTTCCGGTAACTAATACCACTTTTTGAGGTTTAGCATATACATTGTTTAATACTTTTACTGCAGCTTTTTCACCTCCTTTTTCTATTTTTAGTATTGTTCTGTTTTTTGTTACAAAGTCTGAAAATACTTGTGTTGGTATTTGTGCCATAGTAAACATTGGCTCGTCTTGAGGGAGTCCATAAATTGGGGCAGCAAGCACGTCTCTTATAGTTTCGCCAATGACTCCATCCCAAAGTTCGTTATCGATTACCACAGATACATTATGAAGGTTTCCAGAAGATTGCGATAATATTTTTTTATTGGAAGGCTTGTCGTTATTACAAGATAAAAACAATAGCATTACTACTGTTAAAGAAAGTATTTTATGCATAATTATATTTTTTTTAGAACAA